>JAISRM010000047.1 GCA_031273645.1 Endomicrobium sp. | reverse complement strand
AAACTCTTTAATTTCAAGAGCGTATGTAGGGCTGACCGTCGAAACCGCGTCAGACATCGCTATCGCGCACTTCATAAAATTGACGTGATTGTAAAATTCAAGTTTGTCGGGAGTAAAATCTTTCCATGAAAATCCGGCCGCATCAATGGTGTCTGCGCCGTAATAACCCTGATAAGCGATATTGTGAATGCTGAAAACAGACGAAGTGTTCCAGAAAAAACCGTCGTTTGAAAGATTGGTTTTTAAATAAGCGGGAATCAGCCCTGTCTGCCAGTCGTGGCAATGAATTATGTCCGGCCTAAACATCACGGCTTTTAACGCCTCAAGAACAGCCCTGCAGAAAAAAATGTATCTTTCTCTTGTATCTCCGTAATCCGCCCCGTCGCTGCCGTAAACTCCGAGCCGGTAAAAAAAACGCATGTTTTCAATAAAATAAACTGTGATCCCGTCTTTTGTAACGCAGTATTTTAATCTGAAATTTTCTGTATCGGCGCCGACTTTTACGCGCAGCATATAAGGCAGAGTCTGCAGGCCGTACTTATTTCCGTCAATGATTCTGTACTTAGGCAAAATTATCCTGACGTCGTGTCCAAGCTTTTTAAGATAGCGCGGCAAAGCGCCCACTACGTCGGCAAGCCCTCCGACTTTTACGAAAGGCACGCATTCTGAAGCCGCCATTAATATGTTCATTTGCTTTCCCTTAAATATTTCGCCGCTTCTTCAGGGTAAACCGGATTAACGTAGAGTCCCGTTCCCCACTCAAAACCGGACGTTTTAGTAAGTTTTGGTATAACTTCGGCGTGCCAATGGTAATATTGAAGATTTCTTTCTTTTAAAGGTCCCGTATGCAAGAGCACGCTGTAAGCCGGATCGTCTAAAACGCGGTCTAATTTTGCGTAAACGTCTCCGCTTATCTGGGCGTAGGCTGAGAGTTCTTTAGCGGAAATGCAGTCAAAATCGGAGTTATGGTTTTTAGGAAGAATCCAAGTTTCAAAAGGATAACGCGACGCGTAAGGACATATGGCAACAAACAAATCGTTTTCGGAAACGATTCTCGTCTCGTCGGATATTTCTTGGGAAATCGTATCGCAAAAAACGCATCTTTCCTTATAAGCGAAATATTTTTTTCCGCCTTCTATTTCTTCTTTGACTCTTTTAGGAATTATCGGCATGGCGATAAGCTGCGAATACGGATGTTCAAATACGGCGTTTGCCGCAATTCCGTAATTTTTAAAAAACAAAATGTATTCAAGCCTTAAGTCATTTCTTAAATCTTTTATTCTGTCAATGCCCGCTCTGGAAACGTTTTCGTAATATGCGGATTTTACTGAGGAAGCTTTTGCAAAATGATCGGGGCTTTCAATTATTATTTCGTGAGCGCCGACGCCTTCCATTTTATCGTACATTCCTTCAGCCCGCCTTTTAAGCGCGCCTTCTATTTCAAGAACCGGCTTATTGTTGGGAATTACTCTTAAAGTCCAATTTTTTGAATTGGGGCTTCTGCGCTTTTCGTCGGTATAGGCAAGAATCTCAGGCCTTGTCATATGTTCGTTGCCGCAGCAAAAGGGACAGTTTGAAACGTCTTTGGGATAGCTTTCTGAGGCGGGAATATTTTTATCAAAATTTCTTGCGGCGTCTATTATAACCCAGCGCCCTATTATCGGATCTCTTCTAAACTCTGACATTATTCCCCCAGTATTTTTATCCTGTCCAAAGCTTTTGCGGCTTCGGTTTTTTTCGGATTGTACTCTAAAGATTTTTCAAGAAGTTCAACCGCTTTTTTTATGTTTTTAGAGGAATAAGCTTTTATGCCGGCATCAAAATACTGCTGCGAAAGTTCGTTTAAAACGGAATCTTTTTCTCTTCTTATTGTATTGTTGCTCTCGTCGTAATCTAAAGCCTTGTTAAGCTTTGCAAGAGATTCTTCATAGCGTTCTTTTTTAATTAAATCCGCAGCCTCTTTATAATAAAGCGCGGATATAGCCTGTCTGGATTTTTGCGAATAATCTTTTATGGACTGATTTAAATCGTAATAATTGTTTCTGACGGCTTTTTCCCTCAAACTTACAAAAGCCCTGAGAGCCTCGTCGTATTTGGCTTTGTTGAATAAATCGATAGCTTCATTATAATAAATTTCCATCTCTTTCTGTATTTTCTGATTTGAAGATAAAACGGAATCGTCTTTATCGGCCAGCCTTGTTTTTGTTCTTAAGGATTTTTCCCGCGCGGTTTGCGAAAATTCTTCATAAGAAAGATTGAGCGCTTTTCTTGAAAGTTCGTAATATTCTTTCGCGTCGCTGCGGGAAGGGTCTGAAGTGTAAACCGCGTTAAAATATTTAGCCGCTCTTTCAAAATCCGCCATATTATAATAATCCATAGCCTGCGTAAACAATTGGTCGGCGTGCATTACGTTTACCTGATTGACCTTAGGTTCGATAATATCAATATATTTTTTTGCTCCGGCATTTTCCGGATCTATGTCGAGAAGAGCCTTAAGTTTGTCTCTTGCATAGACGAAATCTCCGTTATTGTACAAATTCATCGCCTCAGACCACAAAGCTATAATTTCTTTTTCGCGTCTTTTTCTGTTTTCCTGAACTTCAATTAAGGCAAGCTTTTCGTTGACTTTAGAAAGCCCTTCCTCAGCTTCGGAATTTTCAGGGTCAACGCCGAGAACTCTATAATAATAGCCTCTTGCGTTTATCAGATTGTTCCTGTAAAATTCAAGCTCCGCTCTGCGCAGCCACTTGCTTATCTGCGCTTCAAACACTCTGTCGTTGCTGTCGAGATCGTAAACGATCCTTTTTAAATAGTCTTTTGAAGGAGCGTGATCGGGATAAATGGCAAGAATTTCTTCCAGCTGCTGTCTTGCGCTTATGTAATCTTTCTTTTCATATGCTTCTTTTGCCAAATTAAAATTATACCCCAGCCAATAATCAAACGCCTTGCTCTGATTTTTGATTATTCCAAACATCATGCCTAAATTGAGCGTGTGTTTTGGATAATAATCCGCTTCCGAAGAGGAATATGAATAGCCGAAAGAAAGAGATCCGAAATTTAAAAATAATCCGAAAGTAGGTCCGCCGCTTACAGAATCGCTGTATTTTCTCCAGCCTATTTTAAAAGTGGCCGGATATAACGGCGAAAATTCCGCGCCTAAAGCGATGCCTGTTCCGCCGTCTTCTTTTGAAAAAAACTGTATAAAATCGCCGGTAAGCGCCGGTTTTGAATTATAAGGAAACTCGTATCTTAAAGCAAAATTTAAACTGCCGGGAACGTCAAAAGCGGGCGACGCGCCTATTTGCGCCGAACCGCCGAGATTTTTTAAAGCCGCAAAAGCCCACAGCCCTTTATAGACATTATAATGAGCGCCTAAATCCGCCGATAAGAAAGTAGCCGAATTGTCTTTTGAAGCTATGCGGCTTGCCTTAACGGTCAGTCCCGCCCCGCCCTTGTCGGCATATACCGGCATTTCCGAGACAAAAGGATATGTGTAGTTGGCGGCAAAAAACATTCCGTAGCTGAGCGCGCGGTTGTCTGCCGTAACGGCTTTTGCAAATTCAAGTTCATTATAGCCTGCGGCAAAAGAGAGATTTCCGTATTTTGTAGGCGTTACAATCGAAGCCGCCGAACCGTAAAGTCCATCGTAAGCGGCGACTCCTGAAAAATCAGCCCTGTTTGCAAGCGCTCTGAAGTTTGCGGAAGGAAAATTGAGAAAAGCCAGCGAATTTTGCGAAAGAGAAGCTACGGTAGAACCCATAGCTTCGGAATCAGCGTCATAATTTAAAAGCAGAACCGTCTGAGGTAAAATTATATTATCGGCAAAAGCGCGCGCGGCGGGCAAAAGAACAAACGCGCAGCATAAGGCGGCATATTTTATTTTTTTCATTTGAGAAGCCTGTTTATTGTATAGACGAGTTTATCCATATCAACCGGCTTAAAAATACAGTCGTCGGCGCCTTCAGAAAAAGCTCTGTCAACGTGAACGGCTATATCGCCTGTTATAAGAACAACGGGGATTCTTCTAAAATCTCTGCTGGCCTTTATTATCCTAAGCACTTCAAAACCGTTTTTATCAGGCAAATTGACGTCGAGAAGCACTATATTTGGCGTTTCGGAAGCCAAAGCTTCAAAAGAAGCCTCCGCGTTTGCAGCAACAATTACGTCATAATTTTTGATTTTTAAAATCTCGGCGACGGAATCTGCAAAAGCCGCCTCGTCATCTACTATCAAAACTTTCTTTTTCATAAATTCAGCCACGATCATTCACCAACCTTTTTAGGAAGCATTATTACAGTTTCAGGGATAAGATCTCCCGAAAGTTCAAAAGATATATTGACGGAATCAACCAGATAATAATTTTTATTTAAAATTTTATAGCCGGGATAAGCTAAAGACATTGTATATTCTCCCTTAGGAAGCCTTATCTCAAGAGGAGCCGCCGACGAAATGCCTACAAATTTATTCGGACCGTTTTTTTCCTCTATCGTAACCTGAACGTTTGACAAAGCGACGGTATATTCTTCAACGTTGTTTACGGTTTCCTTTAACATTTCAAGACGCGAAATTTTATCAGGCATCGACA
Organism: Endomicrobium sp.; assembly: GCA_031273645.1. Taxonomy (GTDB): domain Bacteria; phylum Elusimicrobiota; class Endomicrobiia; order Endomicrobiales; family Endomicrobiaceae; genus JAISLV01. Next base: position 71 of record JAISRM010000047.1, on the reverse strand, counting down.
ATATAAGCGCCGTACGGGCGTCTCCCGGAGCTCTTACGTCAAGCCTTATTCCCGAAATATTTCCCACAAGC
>JAISRM010000282.1 GCA_031273645.1 Endomicrobium sp. | reverse complement strand
GCTTCTATAACGCTGAAATCTATTACAAGCGCTTCTCTTGCGGACTCTACCGCTTCCTGAACCGACCTTGCGACTTCGTCGGCTTCGACGGTATTTTTATTATACTGTCCAAATGGAGCAATTTCAGAAGCCCATTTTGAAAAATCCATAAAGCCGGCGGCTCCAAAAGTTTTTTCGTCATAAGAATCTGTTTTCACTGCTATTACGGCGTCGGCATTGCCTTTTTTAATAAGCGCGGCAATTTCTTTTAAAGAATCTTTTTCAGCTTCTGCAGCCGAATGGCTGTAATCAAAAATGACTCCGTCAATTCCTATGGCATTGGTATCTTTAATACTTTGCGACAATTCAGCCGCGCGGCGCGCTGAACCGCTTTCGCTCATTTTAAAATTTAAAAGAACTTTTATATCTTTGTTATGAGCCGCCTGCGCAAAAGCGTTTAATTCTTTCAAATTGTTTTCAACTTCCGCCGCGCTGACATTTATTATAAAAGCGTTTGAATACAGATTTTCAAGAATCGCTAAATCCGATATTTTTGAAATATCAACGGCCGTGCAGAACATAGGCTGATTTCTCATATCGCGTCCGTTTTTCTTTTCGTTAAGTTCCTTGCCAAAAACAACAAGCTTTTCTCCTTCCGTTTTGTTTCCGGTTATATTTACAAACTCTTTTTCTGCAGCTTTTGCGCCGACATTTGTTCTTGCAAAAACAGTGGCCATTGGAACGCTTGCCGAAATTTGCGCATAATTGACATTCGCATTCAAATCGGCTTCAACTATCCCGACCTGCCCTTCAATATTATTTTTAAGCCATTCAAAAGTTTCATAATGAGACGAATCGGAATCAACCGTTTGTATAACGCCGTCAACGATCGCGACGTCTTGTTGAGGAGACAAATTGGAATAATAAACCGTTACGGTATGACCGTTTTCATGGACATCTTGCTTTGCATAAATATAGCCTCTTCCGGTATTTCCCACTATCTTTGCGCCGGTAATATTATTTATACCAACATTGCCGGCTATAAGATTTACATTTTTGCCTAAAGCCGCCTTATTCAGCGCTTCGTCAATATAAGCGGACTCGTTATCTGTATAATTTGAAAGTATCATAACGTCTTCAAGCCCGATTAAATCTTTATATTTTTTTGAAATATAAGAAGCGTTTAAATTGATGCCTAATGCCTTAGCTATCGCATTTATAATTTTTTGTATAAACGAATCTGAATCTACGCTTATTTTACCGTTGACGTCAACAGTTATAACCGCGTCTTTTATTATAAGTTTGCCGTCTTTAGAATTTAAACCGAAAGAACGAAGAGTTTCAGGCGACAAAACCGCAGGACGCCCGCTTTCATTTTTTAATGTTACAGAACCTGCCAAATGCAGATTGTTAAGGCTAAAAACTCCGGAAACATTAATTTCTTTAAGTTCGCTCGTATTTAAATACGTCCAATTCTGATAAGCGTGATACAAATATTGTCCCGCCGGTTCTTTGTCGGAAACATTCACTTTCAGGCTTGGAGAATGAAAAGGTTTCCACTGGCCGTTTACTATCTGCCCGCCATACATATATTTAATTATGTCGGTAACAAATTTATATGGCGTAAACCCGATCTCTTCTCTCTGATTGTCGTCTGCAACCACAAGCTGCACAAACGGAACGTCTTTGCCTATAACCTTATTCATCAAATCGTTGACAAAACGGCCGTCCTGCGAATCGCTTGTTCTTAAAGTTTCAAGATTCATGTTCAGCCAAAGCATAATTTGACCTATCGCCCATTCAAATTTTTTATTGTCGTCTGCATTTATAGTCGGGCTTGCCATCATCTCAAAAACAGTTTCAAGCCCGAATCTGTCGGCAAGCTGGGCAAACAAAGCGCCGACTTCAAACACGCCTATCTGCTGCGTGTTTGTATTAAACGCCTGAGGAGTGTCAAAAGGTTCTTCTAAGCCATATTTCTGGAAATCTTCTTTTAACTCTTTTGGAGTATTGTTTAATTCGCTAAGATATGTAAATAACTTCTGCACCTGATTTCTCATGAATGCCGCAAAACCGAATATGCCGCCTTTTGCGTCAACCTGCTGGCGCGGAACGGCATACATTGTAACCGCCGAAATTCTGCCTTTGGGGCCGGAATTAACTCCGTCGCCGTTTGCAAACACAACGTCGCCGAGATCCTTTTTAGCCTGTTCTATCTGCTCGGGCGTCATGTCTTCAAGTTGCAAGTTATTATCGCTCATATATTTTTTATAAGCGTTGAGAAGCCTTAAGCCCAAATCAAAAGCTATTGTTCCATGACCTCCGGGGTTTAAAGTTTCTTTTCTTATCCCGTCTTCAACTTTTCCGAAATTCATGGAATATAGCGTAGAACCGTCTTCTTGTAAAGTTTTTGTCCACGGATAATATCTCTCTTGAATGATAAGTCCGTTTGCGGCGTCTTGCCCGAGTATTTTTCCGACAAGCTCCTCATTTTTTACGCCTTTAATTTCAGTAAGCGGCTTTGCTATCTCTTCTCCTCCGGGTCCGACTATCTGAACTCCGGCGGCGTTTGAAAGGCTCGTAAGCTCGTCGATTTTTATAGACATTATGCTTTTGAATCTGTAAGAACCGTCGGGCATTTGCACTACAAAAACGGTATCTGTGGCTTTGCCCGTCAGAGAAGGAACTTTTACTTCTTTGCCGTTTATTATGACAGTCTCTTTGGGTTTTGCGTCTTTATTTATAATAAGACTGCCGTTTTCATCGCGGTTATAAAAATTGTCGGGATTAATTTTTGTAAACCCGTATATGTCTTCTCCGTCCTGTAAAGCCTGCCCGAAAATATCGTTGCCTTGCGCTATATCTGACAATCTCTTTAAAGCCGCTTCGTCGTTTGCGGCGGCCGCCGCGTCAACTGCCGCCTGATATGTTTGAAAAGCGTAAATTAAAGGATGCCTTCCCAAAACGCTTTCGCCAAGCCCGCCGTTTAACCACAAATAAATCATAGACGACGGCTGAGCGTCTTTAGTCAACTCTTTTAAACGGTCGTAAGAAATAACGGCTTTATTTGCCTCTGCTGCAAAATCAGGAGTTGAAAAAGGAAAAAAGTTTTCGCCTAAAACAATATTTCCCTGCAAACCTTTGGCCGGCCTTATTCCAAAGCCTATAAGAGTTTGGTATTTAAAAACCAAAGCCTGTTCTTTTGTATATCCGTATTCTCTTCCTCCGGCGCTGTATTTAAGCCTTAAAAGAGCGTCGGCCAAAGCGTCAACTTTGGCAATATTTAAAAGCGCGGGATCATTTTGATTTATCTTGACTAAAGACATAGTGTATTTAAGAGCGTTCATATCTGCGGCGGTTTTTTCGCTTGCGTCAAACTTTTTTACCGCAGCTTCCAGCAGAGCTATTTGCAGATACTCTTTTGCATAAGAAGAAATATTTGGAATATTACTAAGCGCTTTTATGCTTGTTATCAGCTCAAGATAATCTGCGTTAGGATTATTGGTAATCATGTTATAGTATTCAGTCTGCAGCCTGATTAGTATCTGCGCTAACGACAATTCTGACTCTACGCCGGCGGCGGCGGCATTCGCCGCTTCATTTGCCGCTTCATTTACCGCTTCATTTGCCGCTTCGACGGCAGGCATATCTTCAGGCGCGCTTTCTGAGCCTTCGGACTTGCCGGTATCCGTCGCCAAAGACGCGGATTTACCTTTAATATTCCACAATGAATGCGTTACTATATTTGCAGCGTTTGCGGCAAAATTTGCCAAAGCTTTTATGCCAAAGAGAGAATAAACGGCGTCATAAGCTCTGTTTGCGGCGTTTATTATTCCTTCAGCTCCTCTGACATATAAATTTTCAGTTGCGGTAATAATTGCTAAAGAATCTTCATACTGCTGCCTGAAAAGAACATGGTTCATTAAAAAGTCGCTAACTAAAACCATTCTCGCCTCGCTGAGAAGGCGCAGCCTTTCTTCCTTATTTTCAGCTTTAGCGGCTCTGTCATAATAATTTCTTACAGAATTTATGCGTTTCCTTTCATAAAAAGGAGCGTATACGGCTCTTAGTATAAAAGAGCCAATGCCCGAATCTGCAAAATTGTTGCCAAATATTCTAAAGCTTTTCTTAAAAGCGTCTTTTGTATTATCGGCGGTAAGATAATATTGATTTATACGCAGATTGAAATACTGCATCTCCTCTGGCGTCAATGTATTATTCTCTTCCCATTCATTATAAGAAAAGAAATCTCTTATGGGTACATTTATATCTATCTTTTTTACTTCTGATTTTTGCGTCGCGGATTTATTATTTTCATAAACTTTTTCTAATTCACGCAATTCGTGCGATAAACCTAAATATATTTTTGACAAGTTATTATAAAGTTCGGCCGCTTCAATAGGGGTGCCGCTTAATTTTGCAGATTGAGACAGAGTTTTATCTGAAGCAAGTTCCTTTAAAATTTCTATTATTATCTCGTTATAAGGTGTAAAATCTTCGCCGCTGTCAGAATGTTGCCGTTGCCGTATATACTCCCTTAAATCGTTTATTGATTTGAGCAACTTTAAAATATATTCTACTTTACCGTATTCGCTAAGCGGCACATCTTTCATGGCTTTATACTCATCGTAAGTCCTTAACAAATTAGAAACTTTCAATGGAAAGTTACGCGGAGATATTTTAAAATAAGTCAATATGCTTAACGGATTAAAAATAGTGTTTAAATACGCTAAAAATTCCCCTTTCCCTTTTACATGAACATATTCATGATGAACAAGAATACTTTCAACTGACGAGGGTTCTCTGTCGTAAAGAATGGACAAAGCAAGAGCGTTTACCGCAATCACTTTTTTTACTTCGCCCGTTTGGGCGTCAACTTCTTCTATCGTTTGGGCTATATCGTCTAAATCATCGACATTGCGTATTTCAACGCCTTCAAGCTGCGGAAACGCTTTGGGTATAAAGGAAAGAAAATTTTCTTTCTTAACTTTAATTCTATCCTGCAAGGCGGGGTTTGACGACATTCTTTTTGCGGAAGCCAAAGCGGAAGCCGCATTGGCAGAATCGCTAAAAGCTTTAAAAATGCCGGCTAAGCTGTAAGAATACATTAATACTGCAGACAAAGCATAAGCAAGTTGAAAAGACGCAAACAACGGATACGCAAACCATGCTCCCGCAGCAAGCAAAGAAATAACTGTTATTGAGATCAGAGCCGCCCTGCCTGCCTGTTTTGCATTATATTGCTGCGCTTTTTCGCCGATATCTGAAACCGTTTGCGCCACTTTAAACGTTTTTTCAGCATGCCCCTCGGCTTTTGCCGAAACATTGTAGGAGCCGTCTTCATTTGCCGTAATTTTTGTAACTTCAAAACCCGACAGTTGCTCAGCAACATGCTTAGCGACAGATTTGCTTATTTCCGACAAACTCTCTGCCTGCGCGTCTGATATATTTATGCCCTTTGCAAGAGCGTTTTCTTTCAAAGCGTCAAGAATCTCTTTTGAAAAATAGCTTGCGACAACACCTTCAAGAGAAGAGTCCAATAAAGCGACCCTATTGCTCAGCAGAGCTTTTTGATACATGTTCACCGGAATATATTTGGCAATGCGCGCTACATCGGCGTTAAACAATGTTTCAACGCCGGAAACGGACTGCGTAACGCCCGGAGTTATAACTACATAACTTTGCCTGGCGTCCTGTAAAACTCTTGAAACGTCCTGAGTGTGAAACCCTCCGGTTATTACTACGTCTATTTCTTTAGCTGCGGAAAGAAGACTTGAAACGTTTTGGGGAATTTCGTTTTCCTGAAAACTTTTTACGCCGTTAGTTTTTTCAGGCAAAGACCCGTTTATCACATCGACAAAAACATTGTTTCTTTCAACGTTTACCTTATAGAATTTTTCAAAAAGAGAATAATATTCTTCTATTCCCGGAAAATCCGAAAATCTTGTGTATTTTGTCCACAAAACTTTAAAACGGGGAAATTCTTTTTCAAAATATTTGTATTCGGGAGCGGTAATTTGATTTTCAAAAAATCTTTCGGTTAAATCAAGAAAATTATTAAGAAACACCATCTCTTTTTCAATTTCGTTTTCAGCCGCCCTGTCCATCAGTTCTCTTATAAGTTCTCTTTCCTCTCTTACAAGATCTAAAGGATTCATTTTTTGGTTTAAAGCTATATATTTTAAAAACAAAACTATTTCGGGATATTTGTTTTCAAGATTGTTCTTTTTTATAATTTCGTCGATTTTAAAGTAGAAAAGCCCTTCCGAATTCGGTTTCTGATAATAAGAAATAAGCTCGCTGTACTGAGCGTAACTGAGTTCGGATTTAAGATTGTTTAAAAAAGTTTCAAGCTGCGAATTGAGCTTGTCTTTATTGATTTTAGACTGAACGCCTATAATTTCGGAAAAAAGAGATATTGAAGGATAAAAGCCGAAATACAAATTATGTTTCTTGGCTTTTTTTATTAAAAGGGTAAAATATTTATCGGAAGAAATTTCCCCGCCGGCATTTTTTTTCAAAATTTTTACTATCTTTTTATTTTCTTCGCCGTAAGCCTGATAAGACAAATACTCCAAAAGCCTTTTCATCTGCGGGAATATGTTTTTTGCTTTATCTCTGTCGGCGTTTATTTTTACAAGCCTTTGAAAATTTTCAAGATAGAGCTTTTTATTTTCAATGCCTTTTAAAATCGCCGTCTTTCCCGAATTAACGGAAAAAAGTTCCGAACCCGTCAAAATGCCTTTTTTAATAAGATTATCCGTTATTGATTTTTTCAAAGAATCGTCGGAAATATTTGCAAGCCAGCTTGTATCGACGTCTCCGGCGGCGCCTTCAACGTATATTGTTCCTATTTTATACGTTGAATCTAAAAAAGACAAAATAGAAGCTATATTTTTTTGCGTTTCTTCGTGAGAATGCAAATCCTGTATCTGCACTATCACCCTGTCGCTTTTAAAATCAACGCCGTCCGTAACCCTGCCTATGTTAAAGGGAAGAGCAAAATCTGAAATTTTAACTTTGTTGATTTGGGCTGCCGGAAGTATGGGCTGCGCAAAAGCGCGCGCGGGCAAATAAGATGAAAAAATTGAAAAAATAAAACATACTGACGTAACGATTGCCGTAGTTTTTTTAATTTTCAGACGCTCAAATAAGCTCAACATGTCAGTTCCCCTTTTAAAAGCAATATTATTTTATAAAAAGAAAACATCCGGTTTAATATCGGCAAACCGGATGTTTATTATTTGAAAAATATTTAAAATGCGCAATTATATCGTCTTGCTTTTTTACCGACAGTATAAACATTATCATAAGAAGAATCATCCAGCCGCTGAATAAAGAATAAGAAGAGTCCGTAAAAATGAATTTTATATCATAAACCCGCGCAGGCAGATAAGCGCCGGAATGCGCAGCGCCTTTAACGGTTTTTAAAACCGACTGAGTTTTTATAACGGCGCTGTCTGAAGAAGCGTTTGTTTGATCTTCTTTTTCGCGTTTTTCTTTTTTAGGGGCGTTTTGCGTTTCTAAAGTTATAAATCCGGAAACGGCAAAATCAACCATTTTAAAAGCCGCGTCGGACAAAGCGTTATAATAGCCGGCAATTCCGCTGTTAAAACACGCCTTTGAAACCGACGAAGCGCAAACAACGCCTGCAAATGCAGGCGTTATAAGCATAAAACATATTAATAATGATAGGATTCTTTTTACAGTCATACTAATTTTTTAGCACAATACGGGCAAATCCGCAAGGATTTTGGTGTAAATTTTTTGTGAAAATTAAATGCGGACTTATTTTGCCGCGCAGGTTTTGGCGTTAAAATGTTTTATTAAATTTTGCGTAGAGGCATCGTGGCGGTTTTGGGCTTTGCCCGTAAGCTCGGGCAAAATTATATTTGCCAGAACTTTTCCAAGTTCAACGCCCCACTGGTCAAAGCTGTTTACTCTCCACATTATCCCCTGCGCAAATATTTTATGCTCGTACATAGCGATAAGAGCGCCAAGAGTTTTAGGAGTAAGTTCGTTTATCAAAATGCTGTTTGTAGGTCTGTTTCCTTAAAAAATTTTATGCGGAGCAAGAGTTTCAATATCCTGCTGCGAAAAACCCGCTTTTGTCATATTTTCTATAACCTGCTCTTTTGTAAGCCCGAAAGCAAGCGCCTGCGTCTGCGCAAAATAATTTGCCATAAGTTTTTCGTGATGATCTCCGACTTTTTCAGGGGGATTTACAAAACCTATAAAATCGCAGGCAATGAGTTTTGTTCCCTGATGGATAAGCTGGTAAAAAGAATGCTGTCCGTTTGTGCCGGGTTCTCCCCAAATTATAGGTCCCGTCTGATAATTTACTCTGTCGCCTTCAAAATTTACGGTTTTGCCGTTGCTTTCCATGTCCCCCTGCTGCAGATAAGCGGGAAACCTGTGAAGATACTGGCTGTAAGGAAGGACCGCATGGCTTTGCGCCTCAAAAAAATTGTTATACCAAAAACCCAAAACGGCCATAATAACCGGAATATTTTTTTCATAAGGAGCGTTTAAAAAATGTTTGTCTATATAATGAGCGCCTTCCAACATCTGTTTGAATTTGTCAAAACCGATAAAACATGCTATAGGCAGCCCTATCGCCGACCACAGAGAATATCTTCCGCCGACAAAATCCCAAAATTCAAACATATTGTTTTCATCTATACCAAACTCTTTGACTTTTTTTGCGTTTGTGGAAAGAGCGACAAAATGGCTTGCCACAGCCTGATCGCCAAGTTTTGAAACCAGCCATTTCCTTGCGGTCAAAGCGTTAGTCATTGTTTCAAGCGTGGTAAAAGTTTTTGACGCGACTATAAAAAGAGAAGTCTCGGGATTTAGTTTTTTTAAAGTTTCGTAAATGTCTGCGCCGTCGATGTTTGAAACAAAATGCGCAGCCGGACCGTCGCCGTAATATTTTAAAGCCTCGCATGCCATTTTAGGACCCAGATCAGAGCCGCCTATTCCTATGTTTACAATGTCGGTAATTTTTTTGCCGGAAGCCCCCGCGCGTTTGCCGCTTCTTAAATCGTCGCTGAATTTTTTCATTTTTTCAAGAACGGCGTTAATTTCGGGCATAATGTCTTTGCCGTCGACATATACGGGAGTATTGCTTACATTTCTTAAAGCGGTGTGCAAAACGGCTCTTTTTTCCGTCCAGTTTATTTTCTCTCCGGAAAACATCTTTTGCGCATACTGCGCAATTTCTGCGGCTTTTGCAAAGTCCATAAGAAGAGCAAAAGTTTCGCGGCTGATTATATTTTTTGAAAAATCAAAAAGTATGCCGAGATCTTCGTTATATATTGAAAATTCGTCAAATCTGTTTTCGTCTTTAAACAAATCTCTTATATGAAGATTTGCGTTTTGCGCGCGGTGCTTTTCAAGATTTTGCCACGCGGGCGTTTTTGTAAGTTCGTATTTGCTCATTTTTGTCTTTCTCCTAACTCTTCAATTTAAATTTATATCCCAAAGCTATGCCTATTTGAACGTATTTAAAATCTATGGGATCGGGATTTTCAACGCTTCCGTAATGATGCGCTCCGTAAACTTCTCCGACGACATCTTTATATTCGACGCCGACGCCCCCGCCCCATGTAACGCCGCCTTTTGTTTTATCTGCGGCATTGTTTGAAGCAATAATATCGTAACCCGCATTAACTCTTATATAAGGTTTGACCTGATAAAAATAGCCGAAAGGCGTAAAAAAGAGAGAGCCGTAAACGGACATAAAAGAAAAATCGCTGTCTGAACCGCAGCCAGCTATGCCGCGGTTAAACAAGTATGCGCTTCCTGCGCCCCACATAAAATATTGAGAAATATCCCCTCTTACTTCTAACGACAGATTAAAACCTCTTTTTGCATCCTGATCCGCGGCGGAATCATAACTCAGCGAAGCCGGTATATCTATTGCGACTTTTGGAACTATGTTCATTTCCGCATTTACCGCAGACGCAGCGCATATAAAAACAAAAACCGAAAACGCCCTAAAAAATTTTTTCATATATCCTCCGTTAAAATTCCATCGCCAAAACAGGAAATCATTATATATTTTTAATGTTTCTTTGTCTATTTTAAGAAAACAGCGCGAATTTCAATGCCATTTTTCACCCTTCGGGCGCATTCCGGGTGCAGAGCCGCAAGCCGCGTATTGCCTTTTTTTTTAATAAGTGATAAAAATATGTTTATGTTTATTGAAAGCCGAAATAATAAAATCTATAGAGAAGCTCTTGAGCTGAAAGAAAAAAACGCACGGGACCAGAAAGGTCTTTTTCTTGTTGAAGGCAAAAAGCAAATTTCAGAAATTGACGGCGGCTGGCGGGCGCGCGCGCTGTTTGTGTCTAAAGATTATAAAGGGACTGTCCCTGAAAACTCTTTTGTTTTGCCGCCAAAACTCTTTGACAAGCTCTCTTCTACAAAAACTCCGCAGGGAATAATTGCCGCTGTTGAAAAAAGAGTTTACGACGCGCAGGAAATCCTCAGACAAAACGGATTTTTTTTAATTTTGGAAAATATTCAAGATCCCGGAAATCTCGGCGCAATAATTCGTTCCGCGCATGCTTTCGGGGCAAAAGGCGTTTTCATATCTAAGGGCAGCGCCGACATATATTCAAGCAAAGCGGCGCGTTCAACAATGGGATCGATATTTAAAGTTCCTTTTATAAACGATATAGACTGTCGGGATATTATGAAAATTATGAAACAAGAAAAAATTCAAACGCTTGCGGCCTCTCTTAAAGGCAAAGATCTTTCACAAATGCCGGCATTTAAAGGAAAAATCGCTTTAATAATAGGAAATGAAGGCGGAGGCATTCAGGAAGAAACCGAGCGCGCGTCTGACTTTTGCGTAAAAATACAGATGAAAGGCGGCGCGCAGTCGCTAAATGCCGCAGCGGCGGCTTCAATAATAATGTACGAGCTGTCAAAAAATACATAAAAAGCGTAACTTTTTGCTTTTGCGGCAAGTCTAATATAAAGGTAAACATGTTTGACGATTTGCAGCTTATAGAACTTACTAAACAGGGACATCTCAAAGCTTATAAGTCTCTGATTTCAAAATATAAAGACAGAATTTATAATATAGCTTTCTCTTTTACGGCAAACGCCGACGAGAGCGAAGACATAGCGCAAAAAGTTTTTTTAAAAGCGTATTCAAATTTAAATTCTTTTTTAAAGAAATCGGCTTTTTCAACATGGCTTTACAGAATTGCCGTAAACGAATGCTGCTCCGCCTTAAGCAGAAAAAAACATAATGCGGCCGACTTAGACGCGCCTATAGGTCAAGAAGAATCGCTTTATCTTAAAGATTTAATAGAAGATAAAACTCTTTGCGCGGAAAATATTTTATTATCTAAAGAAATGCAAACGCTCATAAGAAAATGCATAAGCGCTCTGCCCGACAAATATAAAGCCGTAATAACTTTAAGGGAAATGGAAGATATTTCCTATAAAGAAATAGCGGACATTCTTAAAATTTCGCGGCAAAAAGTTAAAATACGGCTTTTTAGAGCCAGAAACAAATTGAAAGAAATCATAAAAAAGGAAATAAAATGAACGATAAAAATATTGCGGCTATAATGAAATCTCTTCAAAAAGCAAAACCAAAACCGGATTTTGAAGAAAGGGTTATGGAAAATATCCGTTTAAATTCTCATTCTTCCTGCGCCAGCGCCGCTTTTTTTAAAACTGCGAAAACTTCTCTTATAACCGTCGCTTTTCTTGCGGCGGCAATAGCGGTCATAAACTTTATTAAGCCGGATCATTTTTCAAAAACCGGCGCGATAGAAGACGTTCACAGATACGTTTTAAGCGACAGCTGCGCCGACAATAATATAAACAAATATATTTTAGGATAACATTTATGGCATTTTCTCTAAAAACAAAAACGGCTTTTATCTGCGCTATGATATTTATCTTCGGGCTGCTCAGCGGTTTTCTGTTAAGCAGCATAGCGTTTAAATTTAACCCCTCAAATTACGGTTTTCATTACAAATTTGAAAAACTTGAACCTCTGACAAAAGCGCTTAAACTAAACGACGTTCAAAGAGCTTTGCTGTTTAACGTGCTTGCAGATCACAAAAACGCCATAGCCCGCATTATGAAACCCGTCGATCCTAAAATTAAAATACAGCTTCATATATTAAGAGAAAACATAAAAAGCCTTTTAGACGACGAGCAAAAAGTAATTTACGAAAAACTTTTGGCGCAGTATCGCAAAAACATAATTGAAGAATAAAAAACTGCGCGGCTTTTTTTAATTCACAATTGTCTTATTGTCGCAAGCGTATGAAAAATACGCAAAAATAAAAAAGGGGGATCGCATGAAAAAAACAGTCAGTTTGTTGGTAGCGGCAGTATTGGCAGTCGGCGCTTCTGCGGCTTTTGCGCAGAAAAAAGCGGCGTCTGCTCCGGCTTTTAAGCCTTTTGCAGTTTATGTAGAAAACGCCTCAAAAGAGAATCATTTTGCGCCGTCAGGCTGGATGGGAGATTACGGAGACATAAAAATTAATTTAGCAAATACGGAAAAGCCCCGAAGTGGAAATACAAGCATAAAGATTACATACAGCGCAAAAATGACGCAGGGAGCCGGATGGTCGGGAATATATTGGCAGCAGCCTGCAAACAATTGGGGCGAAAAGAAAGGCGGATACGATTT
>JAISRM010000123.1 GCA_031273645.1 Endomicrobium sp. | reverse complement strand
AACTTCGCCTATAGTAAAATATTCTTTATCGGGAATAGGCGGCATTTCAAACATTTTATACCGTCCTTAAAATAAGCGTTATATTATAATTATTTGCATTTATTTGTCAAAAAAATCTTTAGACTGTTTAAATCTTATTTTCTTCATCGGCGATATAAGCAATGCTTCTCCCGTTTTGGGATTGCGTCCTTTTTTTGTGCGCGTAACAAACATATTGAAGCTTCCAAAACCTGTTATTACGACTTTCTCGCCGTTTTTTAAAGCCGATGAAATTTTTTCAAAAATTTTATCGACGGCAGAATCCGCCTCTTTTTTTGAACTTAATATTTTAGACAGTTCGCGCGCTATATCGTTTTTATTCATGCTTAGGCTCTCTTGTCATTAAAGCGTTTACCGCGTCTTTGGGATCTCTTGCGTTAAATAAAATGTTGTACACCTCGCATATTATAGGAAGTTCAACGTTGAGCTTCTTTCCTATTTCATAAGCGCTTACGGCGTTTTTTACGCCCTCGGCAACCATGCCCAAATTCTTTTCGGCTTCGGCGGCATTTTTGCCTTCTCCAAGAGACTGTCCGACGGCGCGGTTTCTTGAATGTTTTGAAAAACACGTAACCATTAAGTCTCCTATGCCCGAAAGGCCGTAAAAAGTTTCTTCTTTACCGCCGAGAGCAACGCCTATTCTTGTAAGTTCTTTAAGTCCTCTTGAAACTATCGCAGCTTTCGTATTGTCGCCGAATTTTAAGCCGTCCACAATGCCTGACGCAATTGCAAAAACGTTTTTAAGAGCGGCGCCCGTCTCTACGCCTACTATATCGTCCTGATTATACACCCTGAAATATTCATTCATAAAAAGAGTTCTGCACTTTTCTGCAATGTCGGGATTTTTTGCGGCCGCCGTTACCGCCGTCGGAATTTTTCTGCATACTTCTTCGGCGTGGCTGGGGCCGGAAAGAACGGCCGTATTTTCATAGCTTCCCGGAAAAACCGCGTCGATTACTTCAGACATTCTCAAAAGCGTGTTGTTTTCTATGCCTTTGGTGGCGTTTATAATAAGCTTACCTTCAAGAGAAATGCCGTTCTTTTTTAACAGTTCGCACGTAGAACGCATAAACTGCGACGGAACTACAAATAAAACGGCTTGGCTGTCTTTAAAAGAATCAAAACCTGAAGTAACAAAAATTTTTTCAGGCAAATCTACGCCTGCGGCAAAAGGCTTTATTTTTCTGCTTTGCAGATCTTGCGCTCTTTTAGAATCAAACTCCCAAATAATTACTTCATGTCCGTTGTCAGACAAAAGAGCGGCCAGAGTCGTTCCCCACGAACCCGCGCCTAAAACGGTTATTTTCATTTTCGCCTCTTAAAAATTTTAAATTTATTTTCGGTTCCGGCTCTAAGTCTTGCTATATTTGTTCTATGCTTATAGATTATAAGAACCGCCGCGGCAAAAGCAAACACAACAGCCTCCGTCGGATATCCGGAATAAAAAGTAACAATCGGAAGAGACAATGCGGCGATTATCGAGCCAAGCGCGACATATCCGGACAATACAAGCGCAATTATAAAAACCGCAAATGCAATAACGGCAGGAAGAGGAAATAACGCCAAAAAAGCGCCTAAACCCGCAGCTACGCCTTTTCCGCCTTTAAACTTTAAAAATACCGTGTACATATGTCCGGCTAAAACGCAAGCGGCGGCGGCGGCGGAATATGAAAAAGAATTATCAATATAAAATGCAAAATAAACCGGCAAAAACCCTTTAAGAACGTCTAAAACAAAAGTCGCCGCGCCGGATTTTTTGCCTACGACCCTAAACACGTTTGTAGCTCCGGGATTTCCGGAGCCGACGGTCCTTATGTCAACGTTTCCGGCGAACTTTGCAATAATATAAGCAAAAGGCACCGCTCCGCACAAATATGCAAACGCCAAATACAAAAATTTTATCAACATTTTTTTATTTACCGGCCGCAGCTATTTTATTTTTGCCTGACTTGCGCAATGCAAAATAAAACGTCCGTTTCTTAATTTTTCTCCTTATAATATTTTCTGAATTTTAAAACTATGGGCGTGCCGTAAAAGCCGAACCTTTCTCTTAGAAAATTTTCAAGAAACCTTTCGTATGAAAAATGCACAAGATCCAAATCGTTTACCGAAAAAATAAAAACGGGAGGCTTTGAGGAAACCTGCGCAAATTCTTTAATTTTTAAAGTTTTGCCTTTGCTGGAATATGTTTTTTTTGCAAGGGCGTCCCTTACGGCTTCGTTTAGTTCTTGCGCCGGTATTTCTCTGCAATGCTGCTTAAAAACAATTTCAGCCTCTGAAAAAATGCGGTCAAGCCTTTGTCCCGTTTTTGCGGAAATAAAGAGAATGCCGGCCCAGCTCATAAATTTCATTCTTTCTCTAAGCTGCTGCGTAAAATATTTGGCCGCTTCTTCTTTTTCCTGCATCAAGTCCCACTTGTTTACGGCAACTATGACGGGCTTTCTTTTTTCAATAAGAAGCCTTGCTATTTTCACTTCCGTTTCTCCTATTCCCTGCGAAGCGTCGGCGACTAAAACCGCAACGTCGGCGTCGGAAATGGCGTAGCTTGCGCTTAAAGCAGAAAGATACTGCATATCGTCTTTGATCTAGCTTGCGCGGTGAAGCCCGGCGGTATCGGTAAGCACATAATCTTTATCGTTAACGGTTACGCAAACGCTTAAAGAATCTCTCGTGGTGCCCGCAACGTCGTGGACTATGCTTCTTTCTTCCTTTGCCGCCGCGTTTATAAACGACGATTTTCCGACATTAGGTTTTCCGACGAGAATAATTTTCAAAAGCTCCTGCGTTTTTTTCAAATCGCGATCGTACTTTATTCCGTTGCAGATCGCGTCGAGCAAATCGTTGATGCTCCTTCCGTGATTTGCCGAAATAAAAACCGTATCGTCAAAACCGAGCTCGTAAAACTCATAGCCTTTAGATTCTTCAGCCTGCGTGTCTATTTTATTTACTACGAGAATAGTTTTTTTGCGGCTTTCCCTTATCTGCTGGGCAATGCCCTTGTCTAAAGGATGAACGCCGGTTTTCCCGTCGACCACAAACAAAATAATATCAGATTCCTCGACGGCAGCAGCAAGCTGGCGCGCCATATCTTTTGAAAAAACGGAAACGTCGCTGCTCCAGCCCGCAGTATCCGTAACTATGAATTTTTTGTCTTTCCAAAAAACTTCATAATCGTTTCTGTCTCTTGTAGTTCCGGGTTTCTCGTGTATAATGGCTTTTTTTCTTCCGATAAACCTGTTAAATAAAGTCGATTTGCCTACGTTAGGTCTGCCTACTATCGCTGCTTTGCTAATCATTTTTTATATCGCCTTTTATTATATTTTTGATTTTCGCCCAATTTTCATCGGAAGATTCGACTGTCAGCAATATGTCTTTTTTATTATAAAGTTCCGATTTGACGTTTGAAAGCCCGTAAATTTTACACAGCGTTTTTTGATTTTTATAGTTGATTTTAAGCTTGTGAACATGATGACGGGGAATAACCGTATTTTCTATTTTTTCAAGAAGCTCTTTTATTGCAAAAGAATTTTTTGCCGAAATCAGACAAGCGTCTTCTTCAAGCGCAACATTATTGCCGCCGGCTTCAAGCCTGTCGCTTTTATTGTAAACGGTTATTACGGGTATGTCCTGCGCTCCTATATCGCTTAAAACTTTCAAAACGGCGTCAATCTGTTTTTTTCTGTAGGGGTTTGAAATATCTATAACGTGCAAAATACATTTTGCCCTGAGTATTTCTTCCATAGTTGAACGAAACGCCGCCGTCAAATCGCGGGGCAGTTTGTCGATAAAACCGACGGTATCCGTTAAAAGAACCGTTCTGCCGCCGGGAAGTTTTACTTTTCTCGTCAAAGGGTCAAGGGTGGCAAAAAGCCTGTCATCTGCGTAAACTTCGCTTTTAGAAAGGCATTTTAAAAGGGTTGACTTGCCCGCATTAGTATAACCGGCTATCGCTATTTCAGGCAAATCTGAATTTGAACGCCCGCTTCTTTGAATATCTCTTCTCTCTTTTATTTTTGCTATTTTCTCGTCGAGCGCAGCGATTGCGTCTCTTATAAGCCTTTTATCGCTTTCTATTTTTCTCTCGCCGGGACCTCTTCTGGTTCCTATGCCTCCGGTCTGGCTGTCCATATTTACTCCGCGGTTTGCAAGCCTTGCCAGATGATAAGTCATTTCGGCGCGCTCAACCTGAAGTTTTCCTTCTTTTGTTCTTGCCCTGTATGCAAATATGTCTAAAATTACGCGCGTTCTGTCTATTACTTTTTTACCTATCAGCTTTTCAAGATTTCTCTGCTGCAGAGGTTTTAAAACGTCGTCAAAAACGACCGCGCCGGCGTTAAGACGTTCAAGTTCTTCTTTAATCTTAAGAGCTTTTCCGCGGCCGACAAAATAAGCCGCATCGGGAACATCTCTTTTTTGCAAGAGCTTTGCAACCGATTTCGCGCCTGCGGTAAGACATAAACTTTCAAGTTCTCCAAGGGAGTTTTCAACTTCAAGTTTCGTTTTGTCTTTTGTCTGAAGAGCGGCTAAAATAACTTTTTCCATCGGGCAACATTTTATAATATTATGGATACTTTGACAAACCGCTCAGAGTTGTCAACGCAAAATCAAAATAATACTAAGCAGGTAGAATATCAGAAAAAAGAAGACTGGCGGGGACAAGCGGAACTTAAATTCTGATTACATACTACGGACATAAACCCGCAGCAGTTGACTTATTTATAGGTGGAATCAATTTCTCAATAATTTTCCAAGTCCAACTTGGCTGCTGCGCTTGACAACAACATCTTTAAAATTAAATCTAAATCAAGCCAGAGGAATGAAAGAATTATCTTTTTCTATTAGGTAATAAAGACACAGTATAATTGAAATGCTTAACGCTGGCTTGAGTAAATTGTTTGTATTTTTTTGAAAACGTAGCTACGCGCGGAAAAGCAGTAATTAACTCTGTTTTATTTTTGCCTATACTTTTGTGCCCAAGACATAGTATCGCGGGAATTTCAAAATTCTCATCTCGTGTTATTTTACCGCCCCAGCCTGTTAATGTGGTGTGCCATAAAGCCTCTTTCGTATTGTTATCAAAAGCTGCAAATGTAATTACTCGCCGATTGCGCGAAACTTTTTCTACGGTTAATGCGTTGCCCCATGAATTTAACTGCGCAGACCAATATGTTCGGTTGTTATAGCTAAGCGCTACGGCTATTGCGATAGGCGCGTCATTTGCATCGGGGTTATTAAATCCTCTAAATTCATAACCGTTTAAATGTAAAGCAAAAACTATATAAGGCATTTTTGACATAAATAACAAATAATCCTGCGATGTTTTTTCCGGAACTAATATGGTATATTTTTTTACATAAGCGTCTGCGATAAATGCAGGATAAACGCCGTTTGCCTTAACGGCTATTTTGTGTCCGCAAGCAGAAAAGATAAAAGCAGCAAGCAAGGCAAACGCTATAAATTTTTTCATTTTTTTAACCTCTATTAAGATTAACGTCTATGTAATTTAATTGATTTTTTTGTGTAAAAAAAAGAGGGGGGAAATAAAAAAAGCGGCATTATCCCCGAATCAGATTATACAGTTAAAAACGGATAAAAGCAATTGGAAAATTGTTGATTGGAAAATAGAATTTTTAGGAGAGGGAAAAGATAAACATATAAATTTTAATTCAAATTCAAAAACAAAGCCGGAACAAACCGTTTTGGAATGACTGTAAAACAATGGACTGACTAATGCAAAAAGTTGGTGTATTGCGAATTATTAAAACATAGCGATAAGGTATGTAAAACTGCAAAAAATAAAATAATCAACTAAAACTTCCGGGTCCGGTATTTTTATTTTAATTTTTCAAAAAAAATAAACACCATGCCAAAAAATATAAAAATTATTTTAAAAAAGACTTGATAGAATAAAAAGCTTTTGGTAAAGTTTTTTTACGGGGAAAATATGCCGGTTTAGTATGACCTAAATTTGTCCGATAAGATATATAATGTTAAGTAACTAACCATGCTTAAGCTTGTACTTCGCTTCAATATTCAAAGAAAACTGCCTTGACTGTTCACGCTGTAATAATAACATTTCACCGCGATTTTTACAACCGTTTTTTGTCATGAACTCAATTTCATGCATAGTTGAAGAAATGCGAATATGACGAGAGACAAGACGACGATACACATCAGCCGTAAAAGCCGAGACTTTGGATTGCGGATATACCCGACGCATAAAATAACGGGGGAGATTAACAACGCGACCGTGAGAAACCATTCCATAATGTAACCTCATAAATTCATAATTGTCGTCAACGTAACGATATCCGATTCCTGGATTACGCGACATAACCGTAAATTGAGGAGCGCGGATATTATCATTGGTATCATACAATTTGCAACAATATTTTGCAACATAACCAGCACGACCGGAAGTGAATCCGTCGACTTTAATAAAGCCATTAGACCAACTTTGAGCAATAGCCTTTTTATGAGAAGTACCAACGCCAAACAATATAGCATGGTAATGAGGACGACCGCGCTTTTCTCCATACTCTCCAACGGCAAAGTACCGAAAAGAACCAACACGTTTACGAAGACGTTTAAAAAATTTTTGAAGCTCTGCTTTTTCGAGAGAAAAATTTGCAGGCAAAGATTCGTCATTATACGTAAGAGTAATAAAGCACTTTTGTTTATGATAAATTGCTTCCAATTTAAGACGTCGCGACCATTCTTGAGTACGACGAATTTTGCATGGTAAACATTTACCACAACCAACATCTATATAACCAAATTCACTTTTAACCGAAATAGGATATTTACATAGCATAATAACCACCTGTCAAAGAACGTCCCCCCCCCAAAGTGTTAAGGGGGGGGGGGAAATTAAAAACTACAAACGAAATCCACCGCGCGAAACAAAATTGAGACGCCTTACACGACGAGCAGACCGCTTAAATCTACGGATTCTTCTACGATAGTTTCCACGTCTAAAAGCCATATTATTCACCCCCTCTTTGAGAACCAACAAGGTTTTTAAGCGTGCCGATAAAAGCACGACCGACCAAGTCTTTTATAGATGATGTAATAATGTTCGAACGATTAAGAATAGAAGAGACAGAATCGTAAGCTTTTTCGCCGACTTTTTGCAAAGTAACCGACGAAGAAAGAGGGGAACTAAGAGAAAGGATTCGAGGGATAAGACGTAAAGCCGGATAATCAGAACGATTAAAAATAGAATCACCAACAGAATCATTCTCTTTTTTTTCACGTCGAACAGTTTCCATAACAGAAAGAGTTTGCGCACGCACATTGTCGCGTTGCGCAACTAAATTTTCATTTTGAGCACGCAGATTATCAATCTGTGCTTGTGCCATTTTTGAACCGATATAATCGAATTGCGATACATTCCTCGACGGTGCATGCTGAAACGGTGCTTGCTGTGCCGTATTAACAGCATTGCCATGACCGTAAACCAAATTAGGATTAAGTCCAGCGTCTTTTAACCTCTGCATAACAGCAGAAGGGGAATTATACTCATTCGTACGATTCCATGCTTCAATAGACTTATCATAATCCCATTTTTTACCTATCCAATCACTTGCCAAATTAACACTATCGGATATACCTTGAGCTAATAATTGTTGCCACATGCCATTGCCTCCAAAACATAAGACATAAGGGCTTGACTGACTAATTAAATGGTGTCAGTGGGCATATAACAGTCAAGTAAGTTATATGCCCACATTTTTTTTATTTATTCTTCAGGAACAGGATCAGAAACGGAAGGCTCAGCTTCATTATTGTCGGGGGTGGCTGAGTTTTGCTCCTTGTTCCGCCGACTACCCTTGCGGGAGAGGACGTCGTCGGAGTCGTCGCTCTTTTTGCCACCCGGTTTTTTAGCAATCTTCGCCAAATTCCGTTTAATAGATTCTTGAAGAGGTGGCAAATCTGAGATGTCAAACCCATCAGATTTTGTAATATCCTCACGTTCATAAGCTTCTTCACCTGCAACGCCAGAAGGAACATCATAACCCATTTGACGAGTCGGAATATATTCACCCGAAAGAAATCTATTAACCATAGAAGATAAATCCTCATAATCCGACAATTCAACAATAGAATCAGGGAATTTTTTTTCGTCATCGCGAAAATTCCCAAGAGATAAAATACTGCGAAAATACGGTTGCTTAATCATGTTATAACTCCTTATTCGTGGTCAATCAGTCCAGGCTGTGCGATGTGCGGCATAGGACGAACTGCTTTAACTTTATTCAATATCTGAATCCAACAACTGTGAACGTTTGGGTCGGTCACAGCAAAGATACGTTTAGAAGGGGAAGCTGTGATAAACTCAGAAGACAAAGTAGGCGGCGTTGCAAACTTACGACCTAAATGCCAATAATCGAGCTGGTCTCTAAAATCACCACAAACAACACTTTCTCGACGCCTGTATTCGTCATAGCGACCTTGATAACCAAAGATCCCGGCATCCTGAGCATTACCACGAGCATAAATTTCTTTATAAGTTACTGCTTGTTCGCCTAAATGAGAGAACAACGGCCAGTAGAAATCATAGCGAGTTTTCCTATTCCACATACGAGAAACGCCCTGTTGATACGCGGTACGCGGCATAATGGACATAATGCCAATAATATAACCATGCTCTTCAAAGCCCTTGCTAAACTCATGGGATACTTGAGCACTAAAGCCGTGTCCTGCCATATTAGCTTGTGGGCTTGTATCGTCAGTAGAAGAAGTTTGCAAAACCTCAGAAAAGATAACAGGGGAACGACCACCGCCGAGAAATTCCGGACGTTGCAAACGAGCGTCAGAGGAACGAATTCCAAAATGCGAAAGAATGAGTTCGATATAACGAACTCCGGCGCGAGCATTCTTTTCAGCCCAACGCTGAAGCTGAAAAGCATTACGAAGAGCATTAATTGTAATAGGCGTAGCTTGTGACAGATCAGCAGTTCCGGAAAGGTTACGAGAACCCAAAGAAACACTACCAGAAATATTACCTGCACTTTCATCAGGATTGCCAACCTGAACATCAGCAGGGTTAGACGTCCCGTAAAACATGCCAGGTGAAAAATTAACAGAAGCATTCCGCGCAGGATCAGAAACCGTAACAGGAGCAACACCACCTAAAGAAACCTGTACAGGATTACCGCGCTGTGTCCAGGGTAAAGCAGATGTAAAATAATCCTTTTCCCAATTACGATTCAAAAGAGAAACGGAAGTAATACTATCAATAGCTTCCGAACCAGTTGAAACAGGTACTTTCTGTTGCAAATTTTCGTCTCTATACCACCCATTCCAAACTTGAGCATAAACGCGGAAGGGGAAAGCAAGAACTTGTAAGTTAGGAACATTAATCGGCAAACCAAAATAATCAGCCAAAGACCCTTTGGCAAATCCGGAAGAACCAGCGTCGATATAAGGCAAAGTAGAATTGTCATTGCCTTGTTCGCCGCCAGAAAAGAAAGATTCATATGCGCCGTAAAGTAACCGCGTCGGCACGAAGAAAAAATGAGTAAAAACGTCAACACGATGCATAACAGGCGCAAGCATAGGTGCAAGACGAACAACAATCTCAGTTTTAACTTTAAATTGATCAGTGGGGACAACTTCTTCGCAGAATATAGGGATAAGCTTCCCCATATCACAAGTAAGTTTTCTCTCATGGGTCAAATCGAAAACATTTCGTTTATTAAACATTTGGCAACCTCTCATTGTTATAATTATTAGGCAAAACCTTAAAGAACTTACAACACTTACCAGAATCGTTTTTATTGATTAAACAGCGGTACATATCACCGTTAACGGTTTGACACACTAAATCGGCAAATTCAGGAGTAAAATTGCCATTGTAGGAATAAGCAACAACTTCAACTTCATTGAAAGGCAAAGAAGGATAATCATTTTGCAATTCAATAGTAATAGTGGTGCAATTAATTTTCATTTTTAACCTCTTTGTTTTTTTCTTTAATAGTGTCAATGATTTTTACAATTTCTTTAACAAGACCAGGAAGAAGTGACAGAGCGACAATAACTGCTTTTAACTGTTTCATAAGTTTCACCCCCTTTTAGATAAGACTTAAACTGTCCGATAAGATATATTATGTTAAGTACGATGAAGGGGAATGCAATTTGTTAACAATGAAGTTGAATGTTATATTGATTGGAAAAAGTATTTATAAATAAGGATAATTTGTTGTTAGATTATATGTTACTTTAATAGTTATAAAATATCACTCACATGCTTTTGTTTAAATGAGAAAATTTTTTATTTTATTGTTTTTTGAGGAGAGTTTTTTAAAGATTTTGCGCAATAGTTTGCGCAAAAAGTGAGTATAAGAAAGTACCCTTGCTAAAGAAATCTGTTTTAGCAAGGGTTTTATATTGTTATTTAGAAACGAAGGCCTTAAGCATTCCTAATCTCATTTGCGGGAATAAAATGTTTCCCGCTCTTTCTCTTTCTAACTTCTGTACCGTTTTTACTTCTTGAATTTTCAATATTTAAAGCTATACTTTATTAACAAAATACTCACTCCAGACGCGCTTTTTAGCGGGTTGAAACGGATTGAAGCTGTTTTTTGATTTAAAATAGGAGTTAACTATGTCTTTTACTTTGCCGGAAATCGCACGTTCTAAATGGGCTGTTTTTAACGATGATGATGATGCCTATTTTTTTACTATCAAGCCAAACGCTCCCGAAAAAATAAAACAAGAATATGAAAAATGGAAAAAAGAAATGGAAGAATTAGAAAAAGCAGGTATAGTTTAAATTTTTTTTCTTTCTTTCCACAACTCAACAAATCTTATGCTTACAGAATTTGCTGTTTATATTGTTATTTAAAAACGAAGGCCTTAAGCATTGCCATTATTTCATATTCTGCCTGCCCACTTTCTTATGTTTAAAGTATTTTAGTACTTTTGCTGCTTGAATTATTCAGAATGGGTAAGCGGTAAGGGGTTTAAATGCTTTCAAATACGTCTTTAAAATCGCTATCCCCGCCTTTAATCTTGTATAGTATTATATTTCCGGCTCCGCTGAATTTTTGCGTTTTAATATCCTCTTTGCTTTGTGCGCTTTGTTTAATATTTCGTCTGTTGTGTTTCCGCCGCTTTTGTTGTCATAACCGCTATCAGGTCTGTAATCTGCGCTTCTCTTTTGAGCAAGCGTGGTAAATAAGCTTCTTTAAGTATCGGCAAAAGTCCTTTGCCTGTAATAACGGAATTTCCGTTTTCGTCAATATAAAAAATCTGCGCGCACACACGGCTCTGTTCATTCCTGCAAATGTCCTTGCTTTTTAAGCCCTATGTCTGCGCCGGTAAGCACGTTTTTGCTGTCAGGGTCGTTCAATATTATATTGCCATGAAAATAAGGATTAGCTGCGTCAGCCTGCGCGGTTACGCTGTTAGGCGGCGCGTTATCACGAACCGCGAATTGTGATTGTTTTATTAGAAATAAAAAGATAAAATGGATAAAAAGCGGTATTATTTTACCTGTTTAAATAACAAAAGAAGAGGGTTTATAATGAATAAATGGTTGTTTTGTGGGTTTATTTTTGCTGCAGGGGCGTTTGTTTTAAGCTCATGCGATAATGTGGAAGAAAAGTTTGTGCAATATTCGATGACTCTTGAAAGGCAGCCGGATACGTATGAAGTAAGCAAAGCGGCTAATCCCGATATACTGTTTAGGCTGCATATTTATAAACCGAACGGAGAATCTGTTACCCCTTCTTCAAAGTTAGAATGGAGGCTTTACTGGTACAAAGTTGGCGAAACTTCGCCTCAACCTGTTGATGCTTCAAGGTTTTCAGGGCCTTCGCCGTTTACGGATATGACTTTAAGTATTGCAACTTCCACCACATCTGCCAATTTCTTTGCCGGAGACGAAATAAAAATAGAAGCTTATTATGTTAATACAAGCACTTCTGTTATGATAAAAATTAAAGAATAAATAGGCATGACTGCTGAAAAATTTTCTGTGAGCTAATATTTAACTTTTGTAAGATAAAGTCCACATGCGGGAGCAGGTTTTCCTATTGCGGCTTTATTTTTTGTCAATACGGCTTGTTTGAAAGTTTCAGGATTTTTTTCGTTTTTGCCTATTCTTACCATTTCCCCCGCTATTTTTCTTATCATTTTGTATAAAAATCTGTCCCCAGTTATTGAAATTTTGATAAATTTCCCCCTCTTCAACGCTTTTACGCATTGTAAATTGACAATTTTGTAATCAAAAATACTGTTATAAGAATCAAAAACGGAATAATCTCTTTTTGTTTGTAAAAATTTCGCAATTTCATTGATTTTATTTATATCTATAGGATTTGATATGTGCCATGAGGAGTTTTTGTTTAAGGGAGATCTTTGCGGGGAGTTATATATAATGTATTCGTAAGTTTTTGATTTGGCCGATTTTCTTGCATCAAAACTGTTTTTAACCGTTTGTATTGATTTTATAGCTATATCTTGCGGCAAAAGAGCATTTAATCTGAGAGTCAATTTATTTGCGTCGTTTTTCAGCTGTTGTTCCCAGATTTTTGAATTTTCTTTCGTTATTTTAAAACTTATAGATTGTCCGCAAGCATGAACGCCTTTATCGGTTCTTCCTGCGCATATAATATTGGGGCGGTCATTAAATACTTTGCCAAGCGCAGTTTCAATTTCATCTTGAACGGTTCTAAGGCCGGGTTGTTTTCCCCATCCGTTAAAGTTTGTTCCGTCATATTCTACTATGCAATGAAAATTAAACATTGTAAATTTCCGGAAAGATGAAAAGTTCTATTTTGCAAACAGCAGAGTTAATACTATTATAAAAGCTATAAAGAAAACTATTGCAAATATTAAAACCGTTAAGGCTTGGGTTTTTAAAGTTTGATTTTCTTCTTTAAGCCTCTTGTTTTCTTCTTCAAGCGCGGTAAGCGCTCTTTTGTATTCTATAATTTTTACAACATGAGGCTGAGCGACTGCCGCTAAAGACGAAAAAGTTTTTAACATTCCTATAATTGACATAAATGCCTCCGTTTACTATTTATTTGAAAATTTAAGCGGTTAACTGATTTCTTTTACTTGGCAGACTTCGTCTGCTTTATGAAACACAAACTGCGTTTGTTTTATCAATTGTTTTTCAAGATCTGTTTTGTTTGTGTCTGTCAATTCCCGCGAAAGCGGGGCAGACTTCATCTGTTTTTTAAGGTTTGTCATTCCCGTGAAAACGGGAATCCATTTTTAATATTAATATCGTTTCTAACATTATTGCTTTTAAAAACTTAATATTCTTTTCTTCATAAGCAGCCTGCGCCCGAGCGTCTCTATCGGGTGTAAACAGACTTCGTCTGACAGAATTTTTTAGTAAACTTGGATTCCCACCCGATAGAAACATTCGGGTGCAGGCTGCTTAGGAAGAACAAATATTAAAAACGCGGGAATGACAAAACACAGACGAAGTCTGTCATTCCCATGAAAATGGGAATCCATGTTTAATATTAATAATAGTTTCTAACATTATTGTTTTTCAGACTGCGTCTGTTTTTATAAAACAGCCGAAGGCTGTAAAAAGAATTTTTTAGCAAACTTGGATTCCCACCCGATAAAAACACTCGAGTGCAGGCTGCTAAGGAAGAACAAATATTAAAAACACGGGAATGACAAACTTTGAGATATTCTTAGACGGCAGATTTCGTCTGTTTTGTTAACAGACTATTAATGTGTTAACAATAAGGCGTCTAAAATATTAAACATCAGTAAATTGTTTTTGGATATATGCTTATCATTATTTAAAATTTCTTCAAGAGTTTGCGAATATTTAGCCGGTATAATTTCATTTTTACAATTTAACGCCATGCTTTTTGCGCTTTCTTTTGTTACTTCAAAATGAAATTGAATAGCCAAAACGTTGTTTTTGTATAAAAACGCCTGATTTTTGCATGCGTCAGAACTTGCAAGAAGTTTGGCTCCGCCGGGCAAATCAAAAGTGTCCCCGTGCCACTGAAATACAGTAAGAGCCGGATTGCCGTTAAGCTCTGAAACTTCGGAAAAAAGCGGCTTGTTTTTTAAAGTTTCTATAGGAAGCCACCCGATTTCTTTTTCTTTGTTTTTATAAACTTTTGCGCCTAAAACGTCGGCAATAAGCTGCGCGCCCAAGCAAATGCCTATTATCGTTTTATTGTTTTGCAGCGCTTGTTTTATAAACGCTTTTTCACTTGCAAGCCATGTATATTTGTCTTCTTCGTAAACGCCCATAGGACCGCCCATTACTATAAGCCAGTCGTATTCATTTTGTTTAGGCAAAGAGTGATTTTTATAAAATTCAGTGTAAGACAGAGAGTGTCCTTTAGCGTCAATCCAGTTTTTTATGCAGCCGAGATCTTCAAAGGGAACATGTTTAAAACAATGAATTTTTAAGCTCATAGCAATATTTTATATCCTTGTATTTGCCGTCAAATTTATCATACTAAATTTTGAACGCCGTATAAAATAAAACAGACGCAAAATTGATTTGCGTCTGTTATTATTATATGTATAAAAAGAGTTTATACTAAACCGTTTTTTACAAGAGCTTCCGCAATTTGCACGGCATTTAACGCGGCGCCTTTTAAAAGGTTATCTGAAACTACCCAAAAAGCAAGCCCTTTATCGTCTTGCCTTGAAATATCTTTTCTTATTCTTCCGACATAGGTAACCTGCTTTTCTTGGGCATACAGCGGCATCGGATATTTTTTATTAGATATATCGTCGATAAGCTCAATCCCTGCGGCTTTTGAAAGCAATTCTTTTGCTTTATCTGGAGTTAGCGGTTTTTCCGTTTCAATCCATACGCTTTCAGAGTGCGAACGAAATACGGGAACTCTTACGCATGTCGCGCTTACGGCGATTGTGTCGTCGCCCATAATTTTTTTCGTTTCATTTGTCATCTTAAGCTCTTCTTTTGTATAGTCGTAATCTGCAAAAACGTCTATTTGAGGTATAAGATTAAAAGCTATCTGATATTGAAACTTGCTTGCTTCAGGTATTTCTTCGTTTTTTGCCCACGCTCTTGTTTGGGCGTCAAGCTCGTTTATCCCTTTTTGTCCGGCGCCCGATACCGCCTGATATGTTGACACTATCACTCTTTTGACTTTTGCATAATCGTGAAGGGGCTTTAACGCCGCGACCATCTGTATCGTCGAACAGTTCGGGTTTGCTATAATTTTTTTATCTTTTTTTAAGTCTTGCGGATTAACTTCCGGAACTACAAGCGGAACTTCTTTATCCATTCTCCACGCTGACGAATTGTCTATTACAAAACAGCCGTCTGCGGCAAAATAAGGAGCAAATTCTTTTGATACGTCTCCGCCGGCGCTGTAAATGGCTATATCGACGCCTTTTCCCCCGTCTTTTGTAAGAAGTTCTACGGAATATTCTTTTGCGCCAAACATTAATTTCTTTCCCACAGAACGCTGCGAAGCTAAAAATTTGACGCTCTCAACGGGAAAATTCCTGCTTTCAAGCATTTTAATCATTTCTCTGCCGACGGCGCCGGTTGCGCCGACAACAGCCACTTTATACTTTTTCATTTTGACATTCCTCTTTGTTTTGCAGCTGCAGATAAATAACCGGCAGCCTGTTTTTATATTATTTGACTAATCTTTTTTATTATCTTCATTTGACAGATTTTCTAAGTTGTCGCTTTGTATGCAGACTTCGTCTGTTTTTTTAAGGTTTGTCATTCCCATGAAAATGGGCAGACTTCGTCTGTTTTATGGAACACAGCCATTTGTGCCTGTCATTCCCATGAAAATGGGAATCCATGTTTAATATTAATTAGTTTCTAACATTATTTCTTTTCAGACTGCGTCTGTTTTTATAAAACAGCCGAAGGCTGTAAAAAGAATTTTTTAGTAAACGTGGATTCCCGCTTTCGCGGGAATGACAAACATAAAGACAGACTATGTCTGCAGGCTTCGCCTATTTTATGGAACAGGCTTCGTCTGTTTTATGGAACACAGCCAGCGTCTCTGTTTGTGCCTGTCATTCCCATGAAAATGGGAATCCATGTTTAATATTAATATAGTTTCTAACATTATTTCTTTTCAGACTGCGTCTGTTTTTATAAAACAGCCGAAGGCTGTCTGGCAGAATTTTTTAGCAAACTTGGATTCATTTATCTTCTATATCAATGATGCTATCAAATCGCCTACTTGGGTTGTGGAAAGACCCATTTTGCCTGCGGACATGCTTTTTATTTTGCCGCTTTCCAGCGCTTTAATTACGGCATTGTCAACATCTTTTGCCGCTTTGCTTTCGCCTATGTTTTCTAACAGTAAAGTTCCCGCGTTTATGGCGGCTATAGGGTTGATTATGTTTTGCCCGGTATATTTTGGAGCCGAACCGCCCATCGGTTCAAACATTGAAACTCCGCCGGGATCAGGATTTACGTTTCCGCCTGCGGCAACGCCCATTCCGCCCTGAATCATGGCGGCAAGATCTGTAATAATGTCTCCGAAAAGATTGTCGGTAACCACTACGTCAAACCACTCCGGATTTTTTATAAACCACATGCATATTGCATCGACATTTGCATAATCGCCTTTTATAGACGTGTATTCTTTTGCGACATCGTTAAAAGTTCTCTGCCATAAATCTGAAGCGTAGGTTAAAACGTTCGTTTTTCCGCAGAGAGTAAGCTTATTGTTTTTTGCTCTTTTTTTTGTAAGCTCAAAAGCGTAACGCACGCACCTTTCAACGCCGAATCTTGTATTAATGGATTCCTGCACTGCAACTTCCTGAGGCGTATCTTTTCTTAAAAATCCGCCGGCGCCCGTATAAAGACCTTCTGTATTTTCGCGGATAATCACCATGTCTATATCGGAAGGATTCTTATCTTTAAGAGGCGTTTCTACGTTAGGATAAAGTTTTACGGGACGCAGATTTATATATTGGTCAAGCTCAAAGCGAAGCCTTAAAAGTATGCCTTTTTCAAGCACGCCGGGTTTAACGTCGGGATGCCCTATTGCGCCTAAAAACATCGCGTTAAATTTTTTAAATTCGTCGACGACGCTGTCCGGTAAAATTTCGCCGGTTTTTTTATAGCGCTGCGCTCCTAAATCGTAATTGGTGAAGTTAAAAGTAAAGCCGTTTTTCTTTGCCGCCGCTTCAATAACTTTTATGCCTTCTTTTAAAACTTCAGGACCCGTCCCGTCTCCCGGAATTAGCGCTACGTCGTAAGACTTGCTCATTTTTATCTCCTATAAATAAAGCGCTTTCGCGCATTTTTTGAAAGAAAGAATTGCCAAAATATTAATATCCGTTGTTTCGCCATAGAACCTGCGGCATAAGGATTTTATTTCTTTATATAGTCAAGCAGACCGCCGGCTTTGATAATTTTTTGCATAAATTCCGGAAAAGGCTGAGATTGATAAATTTCGTTTTTTGTTAAGTTTTTAATAATGCCTTTATTTAAGTTTATTTCAACGGCGTCTCCGTTTTTTATAGCTTTAACGGCTTGGGGCGATTCTAAAATCGGCAAACCTATATTAATGGAATTTCTAAAAAATATTCTCGCAAATGAATTTGCTATAACGGCCGCAACGCCCGAAGCTTTTATCGCTATAGGAGCGTGTTCCCTTGAAGAACCGCATCCGAAATTGTTTTCAGCGACAATAATATCGCCTTTTTTAACGTTTTTTACAAAATCTTTATCTATATCTTCCATGCAGTATTTTGCAAGTATCTCGGGATCTGTCGTATTTAGGTATCTGGCCGGAATAATCTCGTCGGTATTAACGTTTGAACCGTATTTGTGAACTTTGCCTTTTAAAATTATGTCTGACATTGCGGACTCCTTTGATAAAATTCATGCTGACAGTATTTTTCTTCTATAATCTTTGTAATTTTTTCAGTACTGCCTTATGCATTGTATTTGTTCTGACAGGCAGGATTAAAAGGTTTGTCCGTTATATCATATCTGGCGTTGCTACATAGCCTTTAATTGCAGAAGCTGCGGCTACGGCGGGACCTGCCAAAATTACTTCCGATTTTACATGCCCCATTCTTCCCACAAAGTTTCTGTTTGTGGTAGAAACGCATCTTTCTCCGCTTGCAAGTATGCCCATGTGTCCGCCTAAACACGGTCCGCAGGTAGGGGCTGAAACTACGCATCCTGCGTCCATAAATATTTTAAACAAACCTTCTGCCAAAGCCTGAGAATAAACCGCCGGCGTAGCCGGTATTATAAGCGTTCTTACGTTAGAATTTACTTTTTTCCCTTTCTTAATTATTGAGGCGGCCACGCGCAAATCTTCTATCCGCCCGTTTGTGCACGAGCCTATCACCACTTGGTCTATATATGTTTTCTTTATGTCTTTTGCCGCTTTTGAATTTGAAGGCAAAAAGGGCAGAGAAACCTGAGGATAAATTTTACCGCAGTCTATTTCAAGCGTTTTATAATATTTGGCGTCTTTGTCGCTTTCGTAAAATTTATATTTTCTTAAAGCTCTTGCCGAAATATATTTTTCGGTTATTTCATCGGGCGTAAATATGCCGTTTTTTCCGCCGGCTTCAATTGCCATGTTTGCAATCGTAAATCTGTCCGCCATTGAAAGTTTTTTGCAT
>JAISRM010000231.1 GCA_031273645.1 Endomicrobium sp. | reverse complement strand
GAAGCCGATGTGGCAAACCAGATAATATACGCGTCTTTGCAGGGCGCGGTAGTGCGCGTAAAAGACATAGCAAGCGTAGAGCGCGGATATGAAACTGATTCTTCTTATATTGAAAATTCTGGAAATCCCGCGCTTGTTTTGTCTATTTCAATGCGTTCGGGAAGCAATATTGTTTCTTTTGGAAAAGAAATAAATAAAATTATAAATGAATTTAAAAATTCCGTTCCTAAAGACATAGAAATATTTACCGTTGCAGACGCTCCTGAAGTCGTGGCAAACTCGATCAACCATTTTTTCAGAGATTTTGCCATAGCCGTAATCTCGGTAATAATAGTGATAATGATTTTTTTGCCGGCAAGAGTCGCCGCTGTTGCGGCGGTTACCATTCCCGTTTCAATTTTTGCGTCTATGGGAATTTTGGAAGGTTTAAAAATTGAATTAAACACCGTTTCTCTTGCTTCGCTTGTTTTAGTGCTTGGAATGATAGTGGACAACTCTATAATACTCATAGACAATTACGTTGAAAAACTTGATTCCGGTTTTGATTCTATGACGGCCGCTTATATGAGCGCAAAAGAACTTATCGCGCCCGTAACAAGCGCGACGCTTGCCATAATAGCGGCTTTTGCGCCGACGACTATGTTTATGACAGGAATGTTTAAAGAATTTATAGATCCGGTTCCTACGACCGTTACCATAACGCTTTTTATTTCTTTGCTTATAGCCGCCTTTTTTGTTCCGATACTTTCGCAAAGTTTTATAAAAAAAGGGATAAGTTCCCCAAAGTCTGCGCCGGATAAAAAAAGCGCGCTTGAAAGATTGCAGGATTTTTATAATTCAAGAATTGAGTTTATGGTCAATAATCCCGTAAAAACTATAATTACCGCCTTCGCCTGCGCCGTTGCCGGAGCGGCGCTTGCGCTTTGCATACCGCAGGAAATTTTTCCTAAACTCGACAGAAACCAGTTTGCCGTAGAAATTTATTTTCCGGAAGGAACGTCTCTTTCAAAAAACGCCAGCATTACCAAAGAAATGTCAGACATACTTTCAAAAGATAAAAGAGTAAAAAACGTAGTTTCTTTTATCGGAACAAGCTCTCCAAGATTTAACACTTTATACGCCCCGCAGATTCCGGCAAAAAATTATTCCCAGCTGATAGTGATTACCGGTTCCGATAAAACCGCAAAAGAAATACTTGAAGAGTATTCTCCAAAATACTCCGACGCTTTTGCCGGCGCTCATTTGAAATGGAAAGAGCTTGATTTTCTTCCCGCGGCAGCTCCGATAGAAATAAGAATATCCGGCGGCGATATAACGCAGATAAAAAAATACGCCGCAAGCGTAAAAGAATTGATGAGCCAAGAACCCGATATAACGTGGATAAGAGACGATTTCAGAGATTATCGCGCGTCCGTAGATTTAGATATTGACAAAGAAGCGGCAAACAGACTTGCCGTTACAAGAGCGGCTTTCGGTTTAGCCATGGCTTTAAACGACGGCAATATCCCCGTCGCTTCGGTATGGGAAGACGATTACGCAAAGCCCGTGATTTTAAAATATTCGTCGGACAGGATTTCTAATCCGGGAGACGTCTTAAATTTATATATGCCCTCAATTTTATTTCCAAAACCTATTATGGCAGGGCAGATGGCTAAAGCGGCTGTCGGTTTTTCCGAAGGGCAAATCGTCAGAAGAAACGGAACGTACTGTCTTACGGTCTCAGGCGACACGGCTTTTGGAAAACTCAGCGATCCCGTGTTTAACAGGCTGCGTTCAAAAATAGAAAAGCTTCCAAAACCCGACGGAATAACTTTAGATTACGGCGGCGAACGTGAAATGATAGTTGAAACTTACGTACCTTTTGGAAAATCTTTGGCCGTAAGCGTAGTTATGATATTTTTAATATTGTTTTTTCAATTTAAAAGCGCAAAAATTGTTTTTCTCGTAATGAGCGTTATGCCTTTAGGGCTTATCGGCGGCGCTTTAGGGCTTATTTTAATAGGTTATCCTTTCGGTATGACTTCGTTTATAGGTTTTATCGGGCTTTTTGGCATAGTTGTCAGAAACGGCGTTATACTTATAAGCTACGCGCTTGAGCTTGAAGCGCAAGGCATGTCCCGCCGCGATGCGGCAATAGCTGCGGGAAAAAGAAGAATGAGGCCGATATTTCTTACGGCAAGCGCCGCCGCCGTCGGAGTAATTCCTCTTATAACTTCAGGCTCTCTTTTGTGGGGACCGCTTGGAACCGTAATTTGTTTCGGACTTATAAGCGCGACGGCGCTTACTCTTTACGCTTTGCCGGCCGCTTATTTAAAGTTTGCGCCGGAAATAAAAAAGGACGGATTATGAAACAAAACTTCGTTTTGTTGATTGTTAACATATGCCGCGCAGCAAGCGGGATACAACGCCGTTGTCAATCAATTGAAACCGCGCAGATTGCTGCGCGCAGGTTTATTTTATTTTTGGCGTTTTTACTCTGCGGCGTTTTTTTATCGCAAGGCGCGGCTGCGACGTCTCTTAGCCAATATCAAACGATCGTCGAAGAAAATAACGGCGAACTTAAAGAAATGCGTTTTAGCGCTCAGGCCGCCAAAGAAAAATCAGACGCTGTTTTTACGAAATTTTTTCCTTCAATTTCAATTGCGGGCGCAATTTTTGATTCAAACATAATAAACGGCTTTACAAAAGGAGCTATAGCCGGCGTTCCAAGAATTTCTTTTATAGCCGACTATTTGGAAAGTCTGCATAACGGGGTATCTGTAGCAGGCATAAGCGTTGCGCAGCCGGTTTTTATGGGAGGCAAGATTTATAACGCTAACAAACTTGCAAAAACCGGAGCGCAGGCCGCCGGACTGAACTATGAAATTAAAAAACGGGAAGTTTATGCAAAAGCGCAGGCAAAATATTATGACGCGGCGTTAATATCGGAAGAAATAGAAAGCGTTGACGGTTATCAAAAAACTTTAAACTCTCTTTTAGAGACCGTAGAGCAGGCTTTTGCGCAAGGGACAATTTCAAAAAGCGATCTGTTGAGAGTAAAATTCAAAAAAGAAGAAACCGACGCCCGCAGAAAAAAACTTGAAAGACAAAAAATCCTTGCATTCCTTGATTTAAAAACTTTTGCCGGCATAGATAAAGAAGCGCCGATTAAGCCGGAACTTTCTTTTGGCGAAATTTTGGAACCTGACTTTAATCCCGACGATTTTAATTCCTGTCTTCAGCGCAGTTCTGAATATAATCTGCTGCTGGCAAACGCCAACGCTGCTAAATTTGAAAAAAATATTGAAGCCGCCTCTTATCTTCCGTCTTTGGCCGTAGGCGCGTCTTTTTACAGGCTGGACTATTTTTACGACAATGATTTTTCAAAAAGCGCGGCCTATATTCAAGACAGCGCTGTCTATGCCGCAGTTAAAATTCCCATAAGCGCATGGTGGGAAGGCGCAAACGCAATTAAAGAAAAAAATTTAAAATATAAAGCCGCGCTTGAAAAATTAAAATTTTTTGAACAATACCTTATTCTTAATATGCATGACAAATACGACAAATTTAAAAACGCATACGAACATGTAAACGTTATGCAAAGCCATCTTAATTTTGCAAAAGCCAATGCAGACGAGACCAAAGATAAATATGACAACGGCATAGAAACCCTTGCAAACTATCTTGAAGCTTTAGCCTTGCAGCAGGAAATACAAGCTAAATCTTTAAAAGCCAAAGCCGAATACTTTAAAGCCGAAACGGAATTTTTAAATTCTATATCCTCTCAAAAACAATCCGGCATATAAAAAACGATAAATTGGAAAAAACATATTGTTTTTGTATAATGACCCCATGAGTAAACGTTATCTGGTGCCGCTTATTGTATGTTTGTTTTTTATAGCTTCAGCTTTTTTTTCAATTTCATATATAGCTATTGAAGCAAATCACGACTGCTCGGGACATGAATGTCCTATTTGCGATCATATCCGGCAGTTAACAAATGTTTTAAAACATACTTCCTTAATGTTTTTCAGCGTTTCTTTTGTATTGTTTTTATTTGCGGAGTATAAGCCCTCAAAATTTTTTGCGTCCTCTCCTCCCGTTTCTTACAGGTTTCCCACTCTTATCTCTTTAAAAGTAATAATGAACGATTAAAGCGGCAAAGACGTTCGTTTTGCCGCAGTTTATTATTTTTAAGGAGAAACACATGAAAAAAGCAATACTTTTGTTTTTATTTTTTACGCTTGCAGCTTCCGGCGCAGCCGCCAAAGATTCTAAAAAACTTCAGGTCATAACTACAATTTTTCCGCAATACGATTTTGTCAGGCAAGTCGCCAAAGACAAAGTCGAGCTTACCCAGCTTTTGCCGCTTGGAGCAGAAAGCCACTCTTACGAACCTTCCCCCAAAGATATAATTAAAATTCAAAACTGCGACGTCTTTATATACGTCGGCGGCGAAGGAGACGCATGGGTTGAAAAGATTTTGGCTTCAATCGACGTCAAAAACAAGAAAATCATTTCTTTAATGGATTGCGTCAGCACGGTTAAAGAAGAACTTGTCGAAGGCATGCAGGAAGAAGAAGGCGAAGAGGAAGAAGACGCATACGACGAGCACGTTTGGACTTCGCCAAAAAACGCCAAAATTATAACGCAGACAATCGCAGACGTTTTGCAAAAGGCCGACTCTCAAAACTCTGATTTTTATGAAGCCAATGCAAAAAACTATATTTTGCAATTAGACGCTTTAGACGCTGATTTTGAGGAAACGGTAAAAAATTCCAAAAGAGACGCAATAATTTTTGCAGACAGATTTCCGTTTAGATATTTTGCCGACGCTTATAAGTTAAAATATTTTGCCGCTTTTCCGGGCTGCTCTACCGAAACCGAAGCGTCTGCGGGAACGGTCAAATTTTTAATAGACAAAATTAAGTCTGAAAAAATACCGGTCGTTTTTCACATAGAACTTTCAAACGAAAAAATGGCCGACGCCATAGCTGAATCTACGGGCGCAAAAAAGCTTCTGTTTCATTCCTGCCATAACGTTTCTAAAAAAGATTTCAAAGCGGGCTTAGGATATGCCGATTTGATGAAAAGAAACGTCTCTGTTTTAAAGGAGGCATTGAACTGATGTTTTTAATAAAATGCGAACGCGCGTCTTTTTCATACGACGCGCATGAAGCGCTGAAAGATTTAAATTTTGAAATTTGCGCCGGCGATTACGTATGCGTCGTCGGCGCAAACGGTTCCGGCAAAAGCACGCTTATAAAAGGGCTGCTTGGTTTAAAGCAGCCGTCGTCGGGAAACGTTTTCATAGGCGGACAAATAAAACAAAACGAAATCGGTTATCTGCCTCAAAGCGCGCCAAGGCAAAAAGATTTTCCGGCCGGAGTTTACGAAGTTGTTCTTTCCGGAAGGTTAGGCCAGCGCGGGATTTTGCCGTTTTATTCAAAAAAAGACAGAGAAATTGCAAACGAAAATTTAAAAAGGCTCGGGCTGCTGACTTTAAAAAACCGCTGTTTTTGCGAATTGTCCGGCGGACAGCAGCA
>JAISRM010000100.1 GCA_031273645.1 Endomicrobium sp. | reverse complement strand
GGAGTAGTAACGGAAATAGTGGAATAAAATAAAAAAAGAATTACGGATCATGGACGGCGGAAGCAGTAATGGAAACAGCGGAATTTTTTCGCTCTAAATGATCCGTAAAATTTGAGCATATTTGTTTTGCAAAACTTAACCTCTGGCGGGGGTCGTCGTATCTTAAACGATACAATAGTCTGACGGCGCGGGTTTTGCAGAGTTTAAAAGATAGAAAAAGCAAAAAAGGAAACATTAACAATGTCAAATGAAAAAGCAGTTCCAACTCAAAGATTGAGAATTAAGTTGCGCGCCTATGATCATAAAATGCTTGACGACTCATTGGCCAAAATCGTTGAAACGGCAAGACGCACCGGCGCGGCAATTACCGGGCCGATTCTTTTGCCTACGCACATTAAAAAGTACACCGTCAACAGATCCGTTCATACGGATAAAAAATCCAGAGAACAATTTGAAATGCGCATTCACAAAAGACTCGTCGATATACGCGAGCCTTCTTCAAAGACGGTGGAAGAATTGATGAAGTTGGATTTGCCCGCAGGCGTTGACATAGAAATAAAAATGTAGTTTTAAAGGCAGCCGGCAATCAATAGAAAGTAATTATGTTGACCGTATATTTTATAAAAGCGGATTTGTTTTATTAAAATTTATGCGGAAAATATAGTGAAACGTTTGTTTTTAATTGTCTGCTAAAAAAATAAAAAAAGGGACGAAGTCCCCTTGAATTTCAGAGAGAAAATATGTTAAAATCAATAATTGGCAAAAAAATCGGAATGACTCAGGTTTTTGACGATAAAGGCAATCTTATACCGGTTACCGTAGTCGAGGCTGGTCCTTGCGTCATTACAAATATACGCACGGCGGAAAAAGACGGATACAATGCCGTTCAGCTCGGATTTGGAGATATTCAGGAAAAAAAACTTATAAAACCGCAGGCCGGTCTTTTTAAGAAGAACAATATCTCGCCTAAAAAAATCCTTAGAGAAGTAAAAGCCGCAGACATCTCTTCTTTTGCGATAGGTCAGGAAATAAAAGCCGACATTTTTAAGGCCGGCGATTATGTTGACGTATCTGCTTTAACGAAAGGAAAAGGTTATGCCGGAGTAATAAAAAGACATAATTTCGGCATGCAGCCCAGAACTCACGGTCAATCCGACAGAATGCGCGCAAGAGGTTCGTCGGGCGGGCAGGGGCCTCAGAAAGTTCTTAAAGGCATGAGAATGGCTGGACATTTAGGCAACGAATATGTTACAATCCAAAAGTTGCTTGTCGTAAACGTTGACGCGCAAAAAAATCTTATGCTTATTAAAGGTTCTGTTCCGTCGGTAAAAACCGGAACGCTCTTTATAAGCAACACTATAAAAAAAGTTCCCGTCGCGCAGGAAGTTAAGGCTGCAGGGAAAGCGAAGAAAAAATAATTAACGATAGAAATTCGGAAGTCTAAACGTTTAGCCGCAAAGCCGCTAAACTTTTAAATTCTTGCGAATTTCCGATATTTTTGAGAGAGAAAAATGGAAACCATAGTTTATAACGCCAAAGGACAGGAAAAAGGGAAAATAGAGCTTCCTGCTTTTTTTAATACAGAAGTCTCAAACGCGCTTTTGCATGAAATAACGACGGCTTATTTAAATAATCAGAGATCCGGCACGCATAAAACCAAAACGAGAGGCGAGGTTTCTTTTTCGGGAGCAAAGCCGTGGAAACAGAAAGGGACCGGCAATGCCCGCGC
This sequence comes from Endomicrobium sp., assembly GCA_031273645.1. Lineage (GTDB taxonomy): Bacteria > Elusimicrobiota > Endomicrobiia > Endomicrobiales > Endomicrobiaceae > JAISLV01. The sequence goes on along the minus strand of JAISRM010000100.1, from coordinate 6,938 downwards.
AGGTCAAAAAAACTCTCCTCTTTGGAGAAAAGGCGGAATTATTTTCGGGCCTCAGCCAAGGGACTATTACACGAAAATATCAAAACAAAAAAAGAGACTTTCTCTTAATATGGCGTTTTCCGCGCAGCTTCAAAACGGAAATATAATAGTAGTTGATTCTGTTAAAATTGAAGAAGCCAAAACAAAAAAAATAGCGGAATTAGTTAAAAATCTGAAAGTTGAAGGCAAGAAAGTCGTTTTTGCCGTCAATGCCGACAGCGTTTTTAAACTTGCGGCAAGAAACATAAAAAACGTAGTCGTTGAAAATATTAAAAACATAAACGCGTATCAGATTCTTTGGGCGGACAAACTCATAATTACTCCCGAAGCTATAGAATCTATTAAAGAAAAACAATCTTCATTATAAAACGGATAGGAAATAAAATGGATATCAGAAATATAATTAAAAAACCGATTGTAACGGAAAAAGCTTCTTCGCTTAAAGAAAAAGACAACAAATACACTTTTATGGTTGACAAAGACGCCAATAAATATCAGATAAAACAAGCGGTTGAAACTTTGTTTAACGTAAAAGTTGAAAGCGTGCACACGGCTAATTATGCCGGCAAAAGCAAAAGAATGGGCATGCATTCCGGTTACAGAAGCGATTGGAAAAAAGCAATAGTTAAACTTGGCAAAGGTCAAGAAATTCAAATGGTCGAAGAAGCCTAATATTTTAGAGCTTTAGCGAAATAATAACGCGCGCAACATTATTGTTGTAAGAAGTTCTGCTCCGCTTGTTCTTCAAATTAAAAATGAAGAGATAAGAATTAAGGAAGAACAGCGTTTATTAGAAGCAACTATGGAAGCGGCGCGCTCCGCTTTCGATAACAGGGAACAAAAATGCCGATTAAAACATTTAAGCCTTACACGCAGTCAAGACGTCAGATGTCAGTTTCAGATTTTTCAGACATTACAAAAACCACACCTGAGAAGTCCTTAACAAAAATCATTAAAAAGAAAGGCGGCCGCAACAATACCGGTCAGGTAATGGTGCGTTTCAGAGGCGGCGGTCATAAAAGATTTTACAGAATCATTGATTTTAAAAGAGATAAAATCAATGTTGCCGCAGAAGTTGTTGCCATAGAATACGATCCTAACCGTTCAAGCAGAATAGCGCTTTTGCAATATAAAGACGGAGAAAAGAGATACATAATACAGCCTGTGGGCGTAAGCGTAGGAGACTCCCTGATGTCCGGTCCGGATGCCGAGATCAAATCAGGAAACGCTCTTCCGCTTATAAATATTCCCGTAGGTACGTTTATACATAATCTGGAGCTTGTCGCCGGAAAAGGCGCCCAACTTGTGCGTTCAGCAGGGGCTGCTGCCCAGCTTCTTGCAAAAGAAGGAGATTACGCCCACGTAAGAATGCCTTCCGGAGAAATAAGGCTTATCAGCGTAAAGTGTTATGCAACGATTGGTCAGGTAGGAAATATTGACCATGAGAATATTACGATAGGCTCTGCAGGGAGAAACCGCCACAAAGGCTTTAAGCCCCATGTTCGCGGAACTGCAATGAACTCTGTTGATCATCCTCACGGCGGCGGCAGAGGAAGAAGCAAAGGAAACAATCAGCCCAGAAGTCCGTGGAATCAGCCTGCCAAAGGTTTTAAAACAAGGCCGAGAAAAGTTTATGACTGGGTCATAGTAAGCCATCGTAATAAATCAAAGAAAAGGTAGTCGGCAGACATAGAAGTTTGAAAGCGCAAGAGTTAGTAAATTAAAGAGAAAAAACTGCAAACTTCTTAAAGACAGTAAAAACAAAAGAGGAAGGAAATAAATGAGTCGTTCAACTAAAAAAGGTCCTTATGTAGATGCAAAGCTTTTAAAGAAAATGCAAAAGCTTAACGAATCCGGAGATAAAAAAGTTATAAAAACGTGGGCAAGAGCAAGCGTTATAACTCCCGAATTTGTCGGACATACGATTGCTATACATAACGGCAAAAAATTTTTGCCGATATTCATATCGGAACAAATGGTAGGACACAGGCTTGGAGAATTTGCTCCTACAAGAACGTTTAAGGGGCACGGCGGAATGACTAAGCAGGAAACCTCTTTAACGTAAGAGGCAAGAATTGAAACGCAAAATAACGGTCGCAGCCGCAAATCCGGTTTGATAAAATTTAAGCCGCTATAAATTTAAAAAGGTAGAATAAAGATGGAAGCTAAAGCAACTGCAAAGTTTGTCAGATACGCACCAAGAAAAGTAAATCAGGTTTTAACTCTTATCAGAAATCAAAGAGTTGCAAAAGCCTTTGAAGTTCTTTCTTTTCTCCCTAAATCTTCCGCAACCCTTGTTGAAAAAGTCTTGAAAAGCGCGACGGCAAATTCTGGAAGACTGAAAGATTTTTCAGGATTAAAAGTAAAAGAAGCATGGGTGGGAAACGGGCCTATTCTTAAAAGAATGAGACCGGGACCTATGGGAAGAGGCATGCCTATAAAAAAGAGAACGTCGCATCTTACTATTATAGTAACCGACGCAGGCATAGCGCCTGAAAGAAGAAAGAAAAAAACAACTAAAACCCAGACGGACGCAATTGTCGCGCAGGCGATCCCGGCCGGAAACGTTTTAGGCGCAAAAAAAGAAGAAAAGTAAAAAAATATTAGGTAAAAAGGTAAAGGAAATATGGGGCATAAAGTTCATCCTAAAAGCGTAAGGCTTGGATATATTAAAGACTGGGAATCCAAGTGGTTTAACCTTAAAGAAATGCCGAATTTTATAGAGGAAGACCGCCAGATAAGAACTTATCTTAAAAATAAGCTTAAATTGGCTTCCGTCTCAAAGATCGGAATAGAAAGACCCGGCAAATATTTAAGAGTAAATATTTATACGGCTCGTCCCGGAATAGTTATCGGAAAAGGCGGGCAGGGAATAGAAAATTTAAGGAAAGAAGTTGAATCCATGACGGCGAAAAAAACTTTTGTCAACGTTATGGAAATAAAAAGACCGGAAACCGACGCCCAGCTTGCAGCCGAAGGAATAGCTTTTCAGCTGGAAAAACAAATCGCTTTCAGAAGAGCGATGAAAAAAACCATTGAAAAAGCGATGGCGGCCGGCGCTCAGGGCATAAAAGTTATGGTTTCAGGAAGGCTCGGCGGGGCAGAAATTGCCAGGACCGAGTGGCTTAAAGAAGGAAGAGTTCCTTTGCAGACTTTTAGAGCCGACATCGATTACGGTTTTACCGAAGCTTATACGACTATGGGACAGATCGGAGTTAAAGTCTGGATATTTAAAAAAGAATATTTCAAAAAGACCGCAAAAGAGCTGCTTGAAGAGGCAAAGCTTGTGGAATCCGCAGCATTGCCAAATCATGAAGAGCGCAAATAAAATTAAGACATAAAGACAGAGGACATTTATATGTTGATGCCAAAAAGAGTAAAATATAGAAAAACTCACAGGGGAAGGATGAAGGGAAAAGCCAAAGGCGGCACTTATTTGGCTTTCGGAAAATACGGACTTCAGGCTCTTGAACCTGTGTGGATAAACAGCAATCAAATAGAAGCCGCGCGTATTACCCTTGCGAGGTTTATAAAAAAAGGCGGAAAGGTTTGGATCAGAATATTCCCTGATAAACCTGTTACTAAAAAACCCGCTGAAACAAGAATGGGTAAAGGTAAAGGCGATCCGCAGTTTTGGGTGGCCGTAGTAAAACCCGGAAGAATAATGTTTGAAATGGAAGGACTTCCGGAAGCTGAAGCAAAAAAAGCTCTGACGCTTGCTTCAAATAAGCTGCCGATTCACACAAAAATTTTAGTCAGAGCCGATATTTGAGGATAAGATGAAAAGTAAAAACTGGAATGAAATGAAGAATATGTCGGACGCAGAACTCAACGCAAAGCTTACCGATTTTAAAGACAGAATTTTTAAATTGAAATTTCGTCATTCGGCGGCGCCGTTAAAAAACGGTCTTGAAATAAGAATGTTGAGAAGAAACATTGCAAGAGTTAAAACGCTTCTTGCTCAAAAGAAAGAGTCTAATTAAGACGAAAAAATAGGAAGGAAAAATGGCTGAACGTGGAAAACGTAAATATCGTACAGGCGTAGTAGTAAGCGATAAAAGCAGTAAGACGAGATTGGTATCGGTAGAAAGAACATACCGCCATTCTCTGTATGACCGCGTATTGCGCAGCAAAAACAAATTTGCGGTGCACGACGAACAAAACGCGTCGAAAGCGGGCGATACCGTAAAAATAATGGAATGCAGGCCTTTCTCAAAAACTAAGAGATGGGTTCTTGTGGAAGTTATAAACAAAGCATAGGGTTTATACCCGTTTGAGGTTTAAAAAATGATTCAGGAAAGATCGATTCTAAACGTTGCAGACAACTCGGGCGCAAAACAAATTCGCTGCTTTAGAGTTACGAAAGGTTTGAAACGCCGTTACGCAAGCATAGGCGACGTAATACACGCTTCCGTTCAGGACGCTATACCGCACGGCAGCATTAAAAAAGGCGACGTCGTCAAGGCCGTAATAGTGCGCACGGTAAAAGAGATTCGCCGCGCCGACGGCACTTATATTAAATTTGACGATAACGCGGCCGTTATTATTAACGACGAAGGAGAGCCTAAGGGAACCCGTATTTTCGGTCCTGTGGCAAGAGAGCTTAGAGAAAATAATTATCTTAAAATTATTTCTTTGGCTCCGGAAGTAATTTAACGCCTTTAGCGTTAAGCCGGTTCCGGCAGTTTTAACAGTGCGTTTATTTTCACATAAAAACAGGAATGTAAAAATGCTTAATATTAAAAAGAAAGACAAAGTTGTAATTTTGTCGGGTAAAAACAAAGGCCAAAAAGGCGAAGTTTTAAAAGTTTATCCGGATGAAAGAAAAGTAATTGTCGCAAAAGTCAATTTCGTAAAAAGGCACACAAAGCCCACTCAAAGAGATCCCGGAGGAATAAGAGAAAAAGAAGCTCCTCTTTCAATAAGCAAAGTTATGCTTGTGTGTCCTAAATGCGAACAGTCGTCAAGACCTAAATTCGACGTTCTTTCAGACGGCAAGAAAATAAGAATATGCCGCAAATGCGGAGAAATGATAGTTTAAGACGGCGTTTTAGCTTATTTGCGCGCTTTGTATAAACGCCGCTTAAGCTTAAAATAATCGTTCTTAATTAAGAAGGCGCGGAATACAGTCCGCTAAACAGAAAGAAGAAAGGAACAAAAAATGAATCAGCCTCGTTTAAAAGAATTTTATCAAAAGAATGTTACGGGAGAGCTTTTTAAACAGTTTAATTTTAAAAACGTTCATCAAATTCCCAGAGTTGCTAAAATCGTGATCAACATAGGGCTTAGCGAAGCCAAAGAAAACATTAAAGTTTTAGATACGGCTACCGAAGAGCTTACGCAGATTACCGGGCAAAAACCTCTTGTTACCCGCGCAAAGCAGTCTGTGTCAAATTTTAAAATCCGTCAGGGAATGCCCATAGGCGTTAAAGTTACTTTGAGAAACGCCATAATGTACGAATTTCTTGACAGGCTTATTAATGCTTCTATTCCCCGCATAAGAGACTTCAGAGGAATAGAGCCTAATTGTTTTGACGGAAGGGGAAATTTTAACCTCGGACTTACAGAACAATACATTTTTCCAGAAATTAACGTGGAAAAATCAGATAAGGCAAGAGGCATGAATATAACTATAGTAACGACGGCAAAAAAAGACGAGCATGCAAGAGCCTTGCTTGAAGCTCTCGGCATGCCTTTTAAGAAAAGATAGTCTAAATAACATAAAGTAAAGGATATTTTTCTATGGCAACAACTTCAGCAGAAGCAAAGATGCGCAAACCCCAGAAATTTGCAACGCGGTACAGGAACAGATGTCGCCTGTGCGGAAGGCCGCGGGGTTTTTACAGGGATTTTGGCCTTTGCAGAATATGTTTGCGTAAATTGGCGCACAACGGCGAAATACCGGGCGTCACAAAATCAAGCTGGTAAAATTAAAAAAGAGGTCGCTTTAATGGTTACGGATCCAATAGCAGATATGTTTTCCCGCATTCGCAACGCGAATGCAAAATTGCATGAAAAAGTTGATATTCCTTCTTCAAAATTAAAAAACGAGATAGCCAAAATCCTAAAAGACGAAGGCTATATCGCTAATTATAAAAACATTGAGGATCACAAACAGGGCGTGTTAAGAGTTTATCTCAAATACACGCAGGAAGGCAAAAAAGTTATTCAGGGAATAAAAAGAGTTTCAAAGTCCAGCCTTAGAATATACAGAGGCTACGAAGACATGCCTAAAACCGTCGGCGGACTTGGAGTTACGATAGTTTCTACTTCAAAAGGTCTTATGACGGACAGGCATGCAAGAAAAGAAAAAATAGGCGGAGAAGTATTAGGTTACATTTGGTAGTCAATTGAGAATGAAGAATCGCTAATGCGGTTTTGGGAGCGCGTAAATTCTTAGTTTTCAATCTTTAATTCTTAATTTTTTAAAAGGAAATAAAAATGAGTCGCTTAGGTAAAAAACCGGTCCAGCTGCCGGAAAAAGTGAAAGCCGAATTTAAAGACGGAGTTCTTGACGTAACGGGTCCCGGCGGGAAACTTTCTCAAAAAATTGATAAAAGAATGTCCGTTAAAATTGATAACGGCGGCATTCTTGTCGAGCCTCTTGGAAATTCAAGAGATCACAATATGCTTCACGGGCTTTACAGGGGTCTTATAGTCAATATGGTAGAAGGCGTAACTAAGGGATTTAAGAAAGAGCTTAAAGCCGTCGGATTAGGCTATAAAGCCAATATTGAAGGCGGAAAAAATCTTGTTTTAACCGTAGGTTTTTCCCACAATGTAACCGTCGCCATACCTCCGACAGTAAAAGTAGCTTCGGTTCTTGACGCCGATAAAAACACCATAATAACCGTTACCGGCACCGATAAATGCGAAGTAGGCTCTTTTGCCGCAAAAGT
>JAISRM010000295.1 GCA_031273645.1 Endomicrobium sp. | reverse complement strand
TTATGCAGCTGTTTCATACCTTAAATCCTCCTTTTTAGGATTCTTTAAGATATTTTACTGTCTCTTTTTATTTTTGAAATCCTTATCCTTTCGGTATCATTTTATTTTTGAAAGGACAGAAGGCCTTTGAAGCCTTGACAAAATAAAATTTATTTTTTATAGTTATCTAAATCTTTTATACTGATAAAAAATATTGCGGAAGGGCGATTTGTTTAGAGCCGGTAAAAATATATATTTATAGATTATTTTCTCCGGCAAAATATGTTGTAAAAGCATTCAATCATCATTTTATGCTATTTAAAAAACAATTTCCCTACCTTTATAGTTTTCCCTAAAAAATTTACAATCATATAAAAATAGAGGAGTTATTATAATGTATAAGCTTTTTAGAGTTGCAGTTTTATCTTTTGCTTTATTGTTTTCTATTGCCAATACGGCTTTTTGCGGACATGAAACATGGAATCAGGTTGTCGATGAAATGTCTGCCATTGCAGACGAAGCGTATAATAAATATGCCGCAGGAGACAAAAAAGCGTCGAAAGCCAGCGTTGATCATGCTTATTTCGGCTATTATGAAAAACTTGGTTTTGAAAAAACCGTCATGGCTTATATTTCGGGGGAACGCGCGGCAAAGGTGGAATATCAGTTTAGTTTCATCAAAAAAGCTATAAACGCGGGAAAACCAAAACAGGAAGTAAAAGCCGCTTTAGATAAACTTGTCTCTTTTCTTCGCGAAGACGCAAACGCGCTTGACGGGAAAAAAGAAAGCGCGGCGGGCGTTTTTGGCGCTTCGTTTTTAATAATCGCAAGAGAAGGATTTGAAGCTATTATTATTGTCGGCGCGATTATTGCGTATTTACGCCGCAGCGGAAATAAAGACAAAACGCGCGCAGTTTACGGCGGAGCTTTGATAGCGCTTGGCGCAAGCGTTGTTATGGCGTTTATTTTAAACCGTCTTTCAAGTTTGAGCGGAGCAAATCAGGAAATTGTAGAAGGCGTAACTATGCTTATTGCTGTGCTTGTTTTATTTTACGTCAGCAATTGGATGGTTTCAAAAGCCGGCGCAGACGCTTGGGGAGACTATATAAAAAGCAAAGTGCAGGGATCGATTACAAAAGGCGGTCTGTTTTCGCTTGCTTTTGCCGCTTTTCTTGCAGTTTTTCGCGAGGGCGCAGAAACTATTTTATTTTATCAGGCGCTTATCGCAAATACGTCTGTTTATTTTAATATGGTTTGGGCGGGTCTTGCGGCAGGCTGCGTCGCGCTTGTGATTATCTATATATTAATAAATTTTTTAAGCATAAAACTGCCGCTTAAACCTTTTTTCCTTGGAACAAGCGTTCTGCTGTTTATCATGTCTATTTCTTTTACCGGATCGGGAATTAAAGAGCTTCAGGAAGGAAATGTTATAAGCGTTACGCCGGTATCGTGGATAAGATCGGTTGATATACTTGGCATTTATCCCACATTAGAAACTCTTATACCTCAGCTTTTTCTTTTAGCTCTTACTATAGTTTTATTTGCCGTACATATCAGAAAAATGAAAAAAACGCAAAAAATTGCGGTAAAAACCGCATAAATATATGCAGTTTAACGGTATGATCTTTAAAGATCATAAAATAAAAGGAGGAAGTTATTTCATGAGTAAGAAAGCGATTGTATTTTTTGCGATGTTGGGTCTTGTAGTTGCAGGGGCATTAAACGCATGTTCTCCGGCTAAAGAAGAAGCGCCGAAAGCTGCGGATTCAAAAGCGGCGGCAGCGGCTCCAAGCGAAACGGCGGGATTTGAAGAATTTCCGTTGGGCGACGATATTGAATTGGGTCCTCTTAATGTCGCAGGCGTTTATTTTCAGCCTGTCGATATGGAACCTGCCGGCAACAGTCTTCCGGCTTCTCAATCCGACGTTCATCTTGAAGCCGACATATCGGCTCTTGAAAACAACAATCTCGGCTACGGCGCAGGAGATTTTGTTCCTAATTTGACCGTAAAATATGAAATTGAAGACGCTAAAGGCAAAGTCAGCGCGGGAAGCTTCATGCCTATGAGCGCAAGCGACGGTCCGCATTACGGCGCTAATGTAAAAATAGGTCCCGCAGGCACGTATAAAATACGTTTCATTATTGAAAGTCCCGAAGCTCAGGGATATTTGCTGCATGTTGATAAAACGACCGGCGTTGAAGGAAAATTCTGGAAACAGCCGCTTGTTGCAGAGTGGACGTTTGACTGGGTTCCAAGGTCATGGTAAGCTGAAACTCTGTCGTAAATATTTGTTTGCTGAAATCGGCAATCTTTTTGATTGCCGATTTCATGCGCTTTTAGACGACGATATAGCGGTTTTTTAAAATTTATAATTGATCTCTCAGAAATAAATCCGTCAGATCAATTATAAGTTTTTTAAAGAAAGGTTTATAATGCTTAAATATTTTATACAAATTATACAGGTTCTGCTGCAGCCGGCGCTCATTGCGGCCATGATATACGCTCTTGTAAATGCGGCAGAAAACGCCGCAATTACTCGCAAAAAATATTTTGCGCGCGGATGTTTGTCGGGCGCGCTGCTTGCTTTTGCTTTTGCGATGATAAAATATAATACGGCCGGGATCAATAGGGAATATTTTAATATTTTTGTTTTGAGCGCCGCCGTTTTAAGCGCGCTTTTTTTTGTAGCGTTTTCGCGGGGCTTTTTTAAAAACAAAACTCCAAAAGTCTATAAAACGGCGTATAACGTTTCTTATGCGGCTTTAGCGGCTTTGCTGTTTTTATATGTTTTGCCCGACGTTTTTTTATATCCTGCAAATTTCGTCATGAGCGGCGAAAGCATGCTAAGCACCGACGCGCTTTTTAAATTTACAGGCTGTCTTGCCGGAGGCATTGTCGTTTTTTTAAGCGCGGCGGCTTTATTTAAAGCCTGCTCAAATTTGCCCTATAAAATTATCCGAATTTTATTTACCGCGTCGGCCGCCGTTGTTGTCGTCGGGCAAATATCTGAAATTTTACAATTTTTGCTTGCGCGCCGCATTATACCTATGTCAAGGCGTCTTTTTCATATGCTTCTTCCGGTGATAAACCATAAAGTTTTTTTTCTCTACGCCGTCATGGCGATAACTGTTCTGACGGCTTTTCTTTTGTGGAAAAAAAGTTTTGATCTCAACGATAAGTATTCAAATCCGGCGCAATTTAGAAAAATAAAAGTTAAGGCGCGCAGTTTTAAACGCTGGAGCGTCGTTTTAATAAGCGGATATATTCTGGCGGTTTTTAGCCTTACGGCTCTAAAAGCGTACGACGAACGCGAAGTCGCGCTTTCTCCCGCCGAGCCTATGACGATAAGCGCCGATTCAATTATTATTCCCATAGAAAACGTAAACGACGGGCATCTCCACCGTTTTGCATATAATGCGCAAGACGGAACCGAAGTGCGTTTTATAGTTATAAAGAAAAACGATACGGCCTACGGAGTCGGGCTTGACGCTTGCGATATTTGCGGAGAAACCGGATATTACGAGCGCGACAACGAAGTTATCTGCAAACTCTGCGACGTCGTAATGAATAAATCAACCATAGGTTTTAGAGGCGGCTGCAATCCCGTGCCGCTTGCTTATTTGCGCAGCGGTCCCGATATGATAATTAAAACGCAAGATTTAGAAAAAGAAAGAGGACGGTTTAAATAATGTTTTTTAGAATGGTAAAAGGCGCGCTTTTGCGCCAGAAGGCAAAGATGGCGATGATAGCTTTTACGGTAGCTCTGGGCGCTTCTCTTGCCACCGCGATGATCAACGTAATGCTTGACGCGGGCGATAAAGTTAACAGAGAACTTAAAACGTACGGAGCAAACATAAACGTTATTCCTAAAGGAGCTTCGCTGCTAAACGACATTTACGGCGTCGGCGAAGGAAGCGGGGTTTCTGATAAATATCTTAAAGAATCGGAACTCGGAAATATAAAAACAATTTTTTGGGCGTTTAACATCGTCGATTTTGCTCCTTATCTTGAAACGCCGGCAAAATTAAAAAACGGCTCGGCGATAAACCTTGCGGGAACTTGGTTTTCTCATCATCTTGAACTTCCCACGGGCGAATCTCTTGATACGGGCATGATAAGCATGAAAAAATGGTGGGACGTGCAGGGGCAATGGCTTTCCGACGGCGACACCGACGAGCTTATGGCGGGAACCGCTTTTGCCCGTCAAAATAATCTTAAAATAGGCGACAGGATTGATATAATCTCCGTCAATAAAACATACTCGTTTAAAGTCAAAGGCATTTTTAATTCCGGCAGCCAAGAAGACTTGCGCGCGTATGTGCCGCTTGCAAAAGCGCAGGAAATGTCGGGCAGGAACGGGCTTGTAAGCCGCGTTGAAGTAAGCGCTTTAACAACGCCCGACAATGAACTTTCAAGAAGAGCGGCGCAAAATCCTAACAGTCTTTCAATAAAAGAATGGGAAACGTGGTATTGCACGGCTTATGTCAGCGCGATATGTTATCAGATAGACGAAGTAATGACCGACAGCGTTTCAAAACCTATACGTCAGGTCGCCCAGTCGGAAGGAGCGATACTTGAAAAAACCGAATTGCTTATGCTGCTGATCACCATATTAAGTCTTGCCGGCGCGGCGCTGGGCATTTCAAATCTTGTAACGGCAAGCGTCATGGAACGCAGCAGCGAAATCGGTTTGCTTAAAGCTATGGGCGCTTACGATATTCACATTTCGCTTCTTGTTCTTACGGAAATAGCGATTACGGGCATGATAGGCGCTGCGGCGGGCTATTTTGCGGGAATAGGGTTTGCCCAAATTATCGGGCGTTCTGTTTTTGATTCGGCAATAAATATTAAGCCGGCTGTCATTCCTCTTGTGGCTTTTTTGGTGTTTGTCGTGATTATTGCCGGCAGCATTCCGGCGATAAGATTTCTGCTTGCGCTTAAACCCGCCGAAGTTCTGCACGGAAGGTAAAAAATGAAAATGAAAAGGTATGCGTTTTATTTAAAAATGGTAACAAGTTCTCTCATACGCCGCCGCTCGAGAATGTTCGTCGCTCTTTTAGCGGTAGCCGTCGGAGCGACTATTCTTTCAGGTCTTATTACGATATATTATGATATTCCGCGCCAAATGGGAAAAGAGTTCCGCTCTTACGGGGCAAATCTTATTTTTATCCCCTCAGAAGACAAGTCTTATATGGACGCGGACTCTCTTAAAAAAGCCGTATCTTATCTTTCTCCCGACGATATTGTAGGGGTTACGCCTTATCGTTATAAAACGGTTAAAATAAACGAGCAGCCTTTTATGGCGGCAGGCGCAGATTTGGCTCAGGCTGCAAAAACAAGCCCGTTTTGGTATGTTTCAGGACGATGGCCTCAAAAAGAAGGCGAAGCGTTGATCGGTCAGGAAGTGGCAGACATCATCCGGCTTAATGCGGGAAGCCAATTTTTCATTACAGGCATGACGGCAAACAATAAACCTTTCAAACGCGGCTTTACAGTCTCGGGGATAGTGCAGACCGGCGGCAGCGAGGAAGCCTTTATTTTTATGTCTCTTGCAGACTTTGAAAATATGGCCGGAGGAGACAATGCCATAGACATTGCCGAATGCAGCGTTTCAGTTTCTGCCGCCGAACTTGATAGAGTTTCAAAAATAATAAATGAAAATGTCGAAGGAGTAACCGCGCGTCCGGTAAAGCGCATAAGCGAATCTGAAGGAACCGTTCTTAAAAAACTTCAGTCTCTTGTTTATCTGGTAACGGTTGTAATTTTGCTTCTTACGATGATTTGCGTCGCAACTACCATGATGGCGGCCGTAGCCGAACGCCGAAGAGAAATAGGGCTTAAAAAAGCGCTCGGCGCGACAAACGCCGCAATAGTTGCGGAATTTATCGGCGAAGACGTGTTTCTTGGAATTTTCGGCGGGCTTTTGGGCGCGGCGTTTGGTTTTGTGTTTGCCCAAGCCGTAAGCATTAACGTGTTTGCGCGTTCTATAACGTTTCAGCCGCTTCTTGCGCCTATTACGGTTTTTGCGTCGATAATAATAACGGCCGCGGCGTGTTTTATTCCGGTTAGAAGAGCGGCGGAAATAGACCCCGCAATTGTTCTCAGAGGAGAATAAAGTCATGGCGTTTAAAGAGGAGAAAAAGAACGATGAATCTGCTTGAGTTAAAAAATATTTCTAAAATATACGGAGACGTAAAAGCTTTGCAAAATATCAATTTGTCCGTCGGGCAGGGGGAATGGATTGCCATTATGGGTCCTTCTGGTTCGGGAAAAACGACCATGATGAACATTATAGGCTGTATGGACAAACCGTCTATAGGTTCGGTAATTTTAGACGGTACGGATATTTCAAAGGAAAGTTCAAAAAAACTTACCGCGCTCAGACGCGATAAAATCGGGCTTATTTTTCAGCAGTTCCATTTGATAAATTATCTTACCGCTCTTGAAAATGTGATGGCCGCGCAGTACTATCACAGCATACAAGACGAAAAAGAGGCGCTGGAAGCCTTGTCGCGCGTAGGTCTTGCCGACAGGGCAAAACATCTGCCAAGCCAGCTTTCCGGAGGAGAGCAGCAAAGAGTCTGCATAGCTCGCGCTTTAATAAATTACCCCATGCTGATACTTGCCGACGAGCCTACAGGAAATCTCGACGAAGCAAACGAAGCGATAGTGCTTGATATTTTTAAATCTCTTCATAAAGAAGGCAGCGCGATAGTCGTTGTAACGCATGACCCCGAAGTTGCGCAGGAGTCTGAAAGGACCGTTATTCTCGAGCATGGAAAAATTTCAAAAATTAAAGACAACAATAAATCGGAGGCTCTATGTTAAAAAAATACGTTCGTCTTCACGCGCTTGCGGCGCTGTTTTTGCTCTACGGGTTAAGGTTTGCTTACGGAGCTTCATATAATGACGGAACATATGTCGCAGTCAGCGGCAAAGACGACAGAGGCGCTTACGGCGAAGTTTCTCTTACGATTGAACAAAATAAAATTACCGATTGCGTTTTTGTTACTTATCAAAAAGACGGCAAAATAAAAGGCGAAGATTACGGCAAAGTAAACGGAATAGTGGCAAACGCAGACTATTACGACAAAGCCCAGCTTGCCGTAAACGCGATGAAGACGTATGCAAATCAGCTTGTTGAAACGCAAAAGCTCGGCGACGTTGACGTGATAGCCGGCGCGACAGTCGCTTACGACCAATTTGTAGAAGCCGCCGAAGAAGCTTTCAATCAGGCAAAGAAAGGGAAAAAGTAAATTGTTCCAAAACGATGAGTCATATCTGAAAAAAGAAAATAAAATATTTCCGGCAATGGGCGCAATTATGAATTGCGCGGCTTACGGATCTTATGCGCCGAAAGCTTTAAAAGAAGTTCAGGATATTGCCGTAAAATTTGAATCGCTGTTTAGTAAAATGAAAGAAGAAAGCGATATTTCATGCATAAACAATGCCGGCGGCGCATGGGTTAACGCGCAAGAGCATACCGGCGAAATTTTAAGACAGGCTCTTTTATATGCGCAAAAAACAGACGGCATGTACGAACCGGCGATTGCTCCTTTAACGGATCTGTGGGATATTAAGCGCAAAATGAAAAACAAAGAGGCGTTTAGTCTGCCCGATGAAAATTCCATAAAAAAAGCAATTCCAAAATGCGACTGGCGAAATATTGAAATGCGCGATGAAAGATGTTTTCGCGCGCTAAACGGCGCGCGCATAGATTTGGGCGGCATTGCAAAAGGATATACGCTTGATAAGATAGGCGGGATTTTTAAGCAAAACGAAATTTCAAGCGCGCTTCTGTCGTTTGGTTCGTCGTCCGTAGCGGTTTTTGGAACAAAGCCCGACGGAAATTTTTGGAAAGTAGGATTAAAAGCGCCGGACTGCGCCGTTAATGAATATTTTGCGGTCGTAAGCCTTAAAGATAAATTTCTGTCCGTCAGCGGCGACTACGAGCAGTATTTTATAAAAAACGCAAAACGCTATCATCATATAATCAATTCAAAAACGGGATACCCGTCTGAAAGCGGCTTAAGGTCTGTAACGGTCATTTCAGATAATGCGGCGCTTAGCGAAGCATATTCGACGGCTCTGTTTATTATGGGCATTGACGAAGCTTTAAGCTTTCACAAACGTACGGGCGGTTTTGAAGCCGTTTTTGTTACGGCAGACAAACAGGTTCTTTGCACGCAGGAAATCAAAAATAATTTTGAATTTAAAGGGACCCCGTTAGGATATTCCTATAAAAGCTCCTAAAAAACAGGCGTCGCCTGTTTTATGGGAACAGACTGCGTCTGCAGGCTTCGCCTGTTTTATGGAACACAGCCCGCGTCTGTTTTGTTTATGTCTGTCATTCCCGTGAAAATGGCAGGCTTCGCCTGTATTATGGAACACAGCCCGCGTCTGTTTTGTTTGTGTCTGTCATTCCCATGAAAATGGGCAGGCTTCGCCTGTTTTATGGAACGCAGACTGCGTCTGTTTTGTTTGTGTCTGTCATTCCCATGAAAATGGGAATCCATGTTTAATATTAATATAGTTTCTAACATTATTTCTTTTCAGACTGCGTCTGTTTTTATAAAACAGCCGAAGG
>JAISRM010000085.1 GCA_031273645.1 Endomicrobium sp. | reverse complement strand
TCTTTTGCGTCTTAAATCGCGCGGTTTTTCCGATTTTCAGCTTACAAAAATATTCCTGCAGGCTGTTGACGGGGGAAAGACGAAATATACGATAAAAGAAACGCGCAATCTTTCTTTGGCTGTAAGAAAACTCAGAAAAAAATTAAAAATCCAGCCGGTCGTAAAACAGATAGACACAACTTCTTCGGAATATCCGACGAAGTCCAATTATCTTTATCTCACTTATGACGGCATATGTTCCGACATTAACCAAAAGAAAAACAAAAACAGCGTCATTACTCTTGGCAGCGGAAGTTACCGCATAGGAAGCAGTTTGGAATTTGACTGGTGTTCCGTTATGACAAGCTCTTATTTTAAGCAGAAAAAAAACGACAGCGTTATTATCAATTGCAACCCTGAAACCGTTTCAACCGATTTCAGCGCGTCCGACAGACTTTATTTTGAAGAACTTTCTTTTGAGAGGGTTTTAGACATTATAGACATAGAAAACCCAAAAGGCGTAATAGCCTGCATGGGCGGTCAAAACCCTAATAACTTAATACAGCCTTTAAGCGAAGTAAAAGTGAATATTTTAGGACACAGCCAAAAGAGCGTTGACGGAGCTGAGGACAGAGTAAAATTTTCGGCAATGCTTGATAAGTTCGGCATAGACCAGCCGGAATGGGTGTCGGCAACTTCAATTGAAGAGATAAAAAAGTTTATAGATAAAGTAGGTTTTCCGGTTCTTATACGCCCGAGCTTTGTGTTGTCCGGAACGCTTATGAATATTGCCGACGATCAAAAAAGCTTGGATTATTTTCTTTCTTTGACAAAAGATATTTCGTCGGATTTTCCGGTCGTCATTTCAAAATTCATACTTGACGCCAAAGAAATAGAGTGCGACGGCATAGCAAAAAACGGCGAAGTGATTTTGTCGCTGGTATCGGAACACGTTGAAAACGCCGGCGTTCATTCGGGCGACGCTACGATGGTGTTTCCGGCGCAAAAATTATACGGACATACCGTTAACGTTATAAAAGATATTACGAGAAAAATTATTAAAGGGCTTAATTTAAACGGTCCTTTTAACATACAGTTTATAGCCAAAGACAACGACGTGAAAGTTATAGAATGTAATGCCCGCGCGTCGCGTTCTTTCCCTTTTATTTCAAAAGTGTCAGGGGTGAATTTGGCGCAAGCCGCCTGCAAAGTTATGAATAATGAGAAGACAAAAGAAATTCTTATAGACGAAAGCAGGATTTCCCACATAGGCGTTAAGGCTTCAATGTTTAGTTTTCAGCGTCTTGACGGCGCCGATCCCATTACCGGCGTAGAAATGGCTTCGACGGGGGAAGCGGGATGTTTGGGAAAAAACTTTAATCAGGCGATTTTATTGTCGCTTGAAGCTACCAATATAAGAAGACCGAAAAAAGGAATACTCTTAAGCACGGGCAGGGAAAAAGACAAAGTAAAATTTATGGAAGTCGTCGATAATCTTTTTAAGCTAAACGTTCCGGTTTACGCCACAAAAGGGACGGGCGAATATCTGCAAAAAAGGGGCTATGAGGTAAACATAGTTCACTGGAACAGAAATCCGAGAGCCGTTGACATCATAATCGACGGTAAAGTGGATTTTGTAATAAACGTGGCCAAAAGCCTTACCGTTGACGAGCTGAAAAATAATTCAGAAATCAGAAAAACCGCCGTAAAATGCGGCTGCTCTATACTTACAAATTTAGAAAAAGCAATGGCGTATCTGAGAGCTTACGATTCTTATGAAGAATTGCAAAATATTCAAGAGATGATAAGGCTTTAAAAGCGGTAAAATTAAGAATTAACAAAATTTTCATTTGTTTGTCATCATCTCAAAATGTTTTTAGGCTTGTCATACCCGACTGTTTTTATCGGAAAACTATCGTTTTTAAAATATGCTTGTCCCGCGAAAGCATGAAAGACTTTGTCTGTTTTGTCATTCCCATGAAAATGGGAATCCAAGTTTACTAAAAAATTCTGTCAGACGAAGTCTGCAGACGCAGCCTGTCGTCTTTCAGGTTGTCATTCCCGCGAAAGCGGGAATCCAAGTTCGCTAAAAAATGCTGTCAGATGAAGCCTGCAGACGCAGTCTGTCTTTATGTTTGTCATTCTCGCGAAAGCGGGAATCCAAGTTTGATAAAAAATTCTTTTTACATTGCGTCTTTAAAAAGAAATAATGTTAGAAGCTATATTAATATTAAAAATGGATCCCCACCCGATAGAAACACTCGAGTGCAGGCTGCTAAAGAAGAACGAATATTAAAAACGCGAGGATGACAACGGCGGCTATTCCCATTTTCATGGGAATGACAGACACAAACAAAACAGACGAAGTCTGCAGACACTGTCTGTGTTTCATAAAACAGACGAAGTCTGTCCCGTGAAAGCGGGAATCCAAGTTTACTAAAAAATTTTTTTTACATTGTGTCTTTGAAATGAATAAAATAATGTTAGAAACAATATTAATATTAAAAATGTATCCCCACCCGATAGAAACACTCGAGT
Source organism: Endomicrobium sp. (assembly GCA_031273645.1). Classification (GTDB taxonomy): domain Bacteria; phylum Elusimicrobiota; class Endomicrobiia; order Endomicrobiales; family Endomicrobiaceae; genus JAISLV01. Next base: position 2,891 of record JAISRM010000085.1, on the reverse strand, counting down.
GCAGGCTGCTAAAGAAGAACGAATATTAAAAACGCGAGGATGACAGCAGCGTTTATTCCCATTTTCATGGGAATGACAGACACAAACAAAACAGACGCGGTCTGCAGGCGCTGTCTGTGTTCCATAAAACAGGCGAAGCCTGCGTTTCATAAAACAGACGAAGCCTGCGATTTGAGACTTAGTTTTTTATATAATAGTAACATTAAACGGCAAATGCGTGTCGGAATAAAATTTTAAAAAAATTGCTTAATAAAAGGATATAAAAATGTGCGGAATTATCGGAGTTGAGAACACCCAGGATGCCGCCACGCTTGTTGCGGCGGGTCTTATGACTTTGCAGCACAGAGGGGAAGAATCCGCCGGTATTACGATAAGCGGCAACGCAAATATGAAAACTTTTCGCTCTATGGGGCTTGTGTCCCGTTTAGTTAACGCCGATGCGTTAAATAAACACGACGGAACGGCCGCAATAGGGCATGTCCGCTACACTACGTCGGCAAAAAGTTCTCTTATTAACGCCCAGCCTTTTCAGATAGAATGCATACACGGTCAGGTCGCCGTAGCCCATAACGGCAATTTAACGAATTTTATTAAACTCAGAGACACGCTTTTAAAAAAAGGCGCTATTTTTAACCATACTTCCGATACGGAAATTTTTCTTCATCTTATAGCTATGTCAAAAGGCAATTTTCCTAACGTTGTGGCTAAATCGATGAGCCTTGTTGAAGGCGCGTTTTCTTTGGTTGTTTTAAGAGATAAAACTTTGATAGGCGCGCGCGATGTAAACGGATTTAGACCTTTGGTTCTTGGAAAGCTGGGCAATTCTTATATAGTAGCTTCAGAAAGCGCGGCCGTCGAAGTGTTAGGCGGAAAATATATCAGAGATATAAAGCCCGGCGAAATAGTGGTCATAGAAGACGGCAAAATAATAAAATCTTTTTTTTATAAAAAACCAAAAAAACAGCATACATGCATTTTTGAACAGGTTTATTTTTCTCGTCCCGACAGCGTTGCTTTCGGGCAAAGCGTTAAAGCCGCCAGAATGAAAATGGGGCAGTTTCTTGCCCGTCAGATGAAAGGAATAAAAGCCGATATAGTTATGCCCGTTCCGGATACCGGTTATTATGCGGCGCTTGGTTTTTCAAGGGAATCGGGAATTTTATTTGAGCAGGGTTTTGTAAGAAATCATTATTTGGGGCGTTCGTTTATCAAACCGGCGCAAAATATGCGCGATATGACGGCAAAACTTAAGCTCCGCCCGATAAAAGAAGTTATTGACGGCAAAGAAATTATCGTTATAGACGACTCTGTCGTAAGAGGCACTACGTCGCGCAGAATGATAAACGTTTTAAAAGAAGCCGGCGCAAAAAAAATCCATTTCGTCTTATCTTGTCCTCCTATAATAGGTCCGTGTTATTACGGAATAGACACTCCGTTAAAAGAACATTTGATAGCCGCAACGCAAAGCGTTGAAGAAATAAGAAAATATTTGGGCGTTGAAAGCCTTACGTTTTTAGAGCTTAAAAATCTTGTCAATTCGTGCTGTCCGTCGCAAACATGCAAAAGCGTTTTTTGCACGGCGTGTTTTACCGATAAGTATCCGACGAGAATTTCAAAAGACGCTTATAAAGAATGCGGCTGATTTGACGTATTATAAATAACGGGCGATTTGCCGCCGGCCGTAAAAATTGTTTTGGAAGTTTTTTTTAAGAGGCTTATAAAATGGACAGAAAGAAAGAATTGAAAAACGCTTACAAAAACACAAAAACGGATATGGGAATATATAAAGCCTATTCTAAGAGTTCCGGTAAAACTTGGCTTGGCGCCGCAAAAGATTTAAAAGGCATAATGAACAGTCTTCGTTTTCAGCTTGATTTGGGAAGCCACCCAAATAAAGAACTGCAGCAGGAATGGAATGCGTTTGGCGGCGGTAATTTTGAAATAGAAATTATAGACGTATTAAAATATTGCGACGATGAAACAAAAACCGACTATAGCCGAGATTTAGAATGCCTGCTTGAAATTTGGAAAGAAAAATTTGCCTGCCTGACAATATAAGCGTTATTAAAGAAATAAAATATAATTTTAAGGAAGAAAAAATGACAAAGTATATTTTTATTACCGGCGGAGTAGTGAGTTCTTTGGGAAAAGGAATTACCGGCGCAAGCATAGGCAAACTTTTGCAGCTTCACGGTTTTAAAGTGAACATGATAAAGTTTGATCCTTATATCAACGTCGATCCCGGCACCATGAATCCTTACCAGCACGGAGAAGTTTACGTTACTACCGACGGAGCCGAATCAGATTTAGATTTGGGCACTTACGAAAGATTTCTCGACATATATACGACTAAAGCAAACACCAATACCGCAGGCGACATATACCAGACGGTAATAAACCGCGAGAGAAAAGGAGATTACGACGGAGCGACGGTTCAGGTAATCCCCCATATTACCGACGAAATAAAGAGGCGTTTCGGCGCTTTAAAAAACGAATACGATATTACGATAATTGAAATAGGCGGCACGGTCGGCGATATTGAAGGTCTGCCGTTTATGGAAGCCGCCAGACAGTTCCAGCTTGAAAATAAAGACGAAGATATTTTCAGCATTCACGTAACGCTTGTTCCTTATATCGCCGGAGCCCACGAACTTAAAACAAAGCCTACCCAGCATTCCGTAAATAAACTTCGCGAAATAGGAATTTCTCCGGATATGATAATTTGCAGGGCTGAGCGCCATCTTGACGACGCCATGAAAAGAAAAATATCGCTTTTTTGCAATGTCGGCAAAGAATATGTGCTTGAAGCCGTTACAAGCCCGTCAATTTATTTTATTCCGCAAGATTTAAAAAAGCAAAACGTCGACTCTTTGATAATGAAGAAACTCGGG
>JAISRM010000285.1 GCA_031273645.1 Endomicrobium sp. | reverse complement strand
AAGGATGAATTTCTTTATAACCCGGATGCGGACGATCAGTCTGTCTTAAACTGTCGGTAATAGTATCGCCTATTTTTATATCGTGAATGTCTTTGATCCCTGCGACAACGTAGCCTACTTCTCCCGAAGATAAAACTTCCGATTCGACGGGCTTTATTTTCATATAGCCGGTTTCCAAAACTTCGTATTCGGCGTTTGAAGCAATAAAACGGACTTTCATGCCTTTGCGTATATGTCCGTCAAAAACCCTGACTATTACTATCACTCCTCTGTAAGAATCGTAAAAAGAATCAAAAATCAAAGCCGAAAGAGGCTCTTGGCTTTTAATTCGCGCCGACGGCACGTTTTTTATTATGGAATCAATTATTTCACCTATCCCAACTCCTTCTTTTGCGCTTGCAAGTATGGGCTCGGCGTCAACTTCAAGGCCGTCTTTCATTTGCTCGTAAGCTCCGTCAACGTCGGCGGTAGGCAGATCTATTTTATTTATTACGGGTATTATTTTAAGGTTTGCGTTTTTTGCAAGCATTGTGTTTGCAAGAGTCTGCGCTTCAACGCCTTGCGTTGCGTCTATTACCAAAACAGCGCCTTCGCAGGCTGCCAAAGCCCTTGAAACTTCATAGGTAAAATCGACGTGTCCGGGAGTGTCTATAAGATTTAAAATATAGCTTTGCCCGTCTTTAGCCGCATAATTCATTCTTACGGCTTTGGCTTTTATGGTAATTCCCCTTTCTCTTTCAAGCTCCATGCCGTCGAGAATCTGGTCTTTCATTTCTCTTATTGAAATGGTCCCCGTGTATTCAAGAAGCCTGTCTGCCAAAGTGCTTTTTCCGTGGTCAATGTGAGCTATGATGCAAAAATTTCTTATATTTGACATTATTTTAACAAAGTTAAAAAGCCGCGATAAAACAAAAAAAACGACAAAACGCTTATCGGTTTGCGCAGGCGCTTAAACGACTGCGTTGTTTACGGCTTTCCGCCTTTTTTGCCCTCCCGGCTTTATATTTCCGTTATTTTTATTTTTTCTATTACTTTTAATATAGACTCTCTGTCGCCTAAAGTTAAAATTTGATCGGCCGCGCTTTTGGCGTCTTCGTAAGAAACGCTTCTTATGACTTTTTTTATTTTCGGGATCTGCGCCGAGGAAACGCTGAAATCGTCAAGTCCGAGCCCGACGAGAGCCGGCGTATAAAAAGGATCTCCCGCCATTTCGCCGCACATGCCGACTTCAATTCCCGCTTTATGCCCTTCGTCTATTATTTTTTTTATAAGACGCAAAATGGCCGGATGAAGAGGGTCGTATAAATTGGCGACGTTTTCGTTTATTCTGTCAACGGCAAGACTGTATTGAATCAAGTCGTTTGTTCCTATGGAAACAAAATTTACTTCTTTGGCTATCGCGTCCATTATTATGGCCGCCGCCGGAACTTCTATCATCGCTCCGACTTCCATATTTTCGTCAAAAGAAACGTTTTCTTTTCTTAAATTTTCTTTAACTTTTTTAAGAATTTTATTTGCAGCCCTCAACTCTTCAATGCCCGAAATCATCGGGTACATAAGTTTTATTTTTCCGTTAACGGAAGCTCTTAAAATTCCCCTCAGCTGACATATGAATATTTCCGGATATTTAAGGCAAAGCCTTATGGCCCTTAAACCCATAAAGGGGTTTTCTTCTTTTCCGAAATTTAAAAGCCCGAGTTTTGCAAGTTTGTCGCCGCCGATATCGATAGTTCTTATTATAACCGCGTGCGGAGACATCGCGCGCACGACTTTGCTGTAATTTTCAAAATGTTCGTCTTCGGAAGGCATGGAAGTTCTGTTAAAATACATAAATTCCGTTCTGTAAAGACCTATTCCCGTAGCTCCGTTTTTTACGACCGATTCTATTTCGTTATAATTGTCTATGTTTCCCCAAAGAGAAATAGTTTTGCCGTCGACGGTCTGCGCCGGCAGATACCTGAGTTTTTCAAGATCTTTTCTTCTTTCCGACTGTAAAGCAAGCTCGCTTCTGTACTTTGCAAGAGTTTCTTGGGCGGGATTTAAAATTACCTCGCCTTTGTTACCGTCTATTATAAGAACGTCGCCGGTAACTGCGTGCAGAGAAATGCTTTTCAGCCCGACAACAGCCGGAATCTCAAGCCCCTGCGCCACGATCGCGGTATGAGACGTTTTTCCGCCTATGTCGGTGGCAAAACCTTTTACCATGCTCTCTCTTATCGTAACGGTGTCTGCCGGAGTTAAATTATGAGCCACGACTATCGATTCTCCGCTTATGTTGGAAAGAGACCTGCTACGTTTGCCCAAAAGATTAGAAAGAATTTTTTTACCGACGTCTTGTATATCGTGCTTTCTCTCTCTGAAATATTCGTCGTCTATATTTTCAAAAGAAGCCACTATCTTATTAATCACTTTAAAAACGGCAAACTCGGCGTTTACGCCCTCGTTTATAAACTTGACGACGTCTTGCTTTAAAGACGGATCGTCAAGAATAAGCAGATGCACGTCGGCTATTTTTGCATAGTTGCGCCCAAGCACTTCGTTTATTTTTCCGTAAGTTACCTCTAACTCGCTTCTTGTTTTTTCAATTGCGCAATCTAAACGGTTAAGCTCTTCCTGACGGGCGTTTCCCGGGATTTCTTTTTGAATCAGACAAAAATCGTCGTCTTCCAGCAGAAATACCTTTCCTATGGCTATGCCGGAAGAAGCCGCAACGCCTTTAAAAACTACGTCTGTTTTTTTATTATTTGGCATACGCCGTCTCCTAATCTTCCATAAATCCGGCGATAAAAAGCTTTTCTATTGCGCTTAAAGCTTCGCTTTCGTCGGGTCCGTCGGCGGTAAATTTAAGCGTGCTTCCGGGACCGGCCGCAAGAGTCATCACGCCCATTATGCTTTTAGAATCCACTTCAAAATCGTCTTTTAAAATTTTAATAGACGACGAAAATTTAGCCGCAGTCTGCACAAGCATAGCGGCGGGCCTTGCGTGAAGACCCATTTTGTTAACAACCGTGATATCTTTTTCTTTCATAATCTATATCCCCAAATATGACGTTATCATGCATGCAAGTATGACAAGATAAAACATCAGCGTCGCGCTCAGCCTTCCAAGAAGTATGGACAAAACGAAAACAATCGCAAAAACGACTGCGTCCGGGACCGCAATGCCAAACAAAATTGAAGACGACGGAGAAAAACCGAACTCTTTAAAATAAAAAAACAAAGCCGCTATTATGACAAGAAGCCCGCCGTAGCGCAGCGCTTCCCATAAAAATTTAAATTCAAGTTTTGAGATCATCGCAAGGCTTTCCCTGTCGAGCTTAAAACCTACGAACAAAAACCAATATCTAAGCGGCACGTGAATTATGTTGTAAGCAAACAAAAAAAACAAAGGAATAAAAACGCTGTAGCCTAAAAGATTATGGTTTAAAACTTTGTCAAAGAGTATAACTAAAAACACGCATACGAAAGAAACGGACGGACGCACCGTACCCCAAAAAAAAGAATCGCCTATGGCCGCAAGAGGCCCGGCTAAAGAACTTTTTAAGGCGTTTACGTCTGAAATTTCTTGTCCGGCGGCTCTTTTATGTTCAACGTTTGACACCATGGCTATAATTATATTCGCCATATACGGATGAGTGTTAAAAAATCCGGAATGTCTGAGAAAAGCTTTTTTTCTCTCCTGCGCATCTTTATAAATGCGCTTAAAAAACGGCTTTAAAACAAATAAAAAACCAGCGTTTTGCAGTCTTTCAAAATTCCATAAAGACTGCAGAAAAAAGGCTTTTATAAACATTACGTGGCGCGTTTTAAACATTATTTTCTCACAAAAGGCAATTTTATGTTTCTAAAATTATATAATACGGCTCCAAACCCTAAAAGCGGCAGCCAGTACCACGCTTTTTTAAATCCGGAAATCACAAAAACCGGAAACTGAAGGTAAATGCCCTGAAACAGCCACCCTCCTACGACAAAAGCCAAAACGTAAAAAATCCAGATCCTTGCAAAGAACAAAAACAAACTTATAAAAACTCCGAGATCTATTCTGTATTCTTTTCCGGAGTTAATTCCGTTTTCAACCCAGCGCATCAGCTTTATGTTAAAATTGCGTCCGAGAATGTCGATCTCTTTATACAGATACGCAAACGGAACCGCTAACGCTAAACCCCATATCGCCGGAGGCTGCGTGTCGGAAAAAAATTTACACGCCCAAAAAGTTGACAGTATGCTTACCGACGTTATGTCAATGGGAACGGATACTCCCAAAGGAACGGCGTTTATCCACAGCATTTCGGCAATCATTCCTATCCAAAGACCGGTGCTTACGTCTCCGCAGATATAGCCGAATAACGGCGCGCAAAAAATCGGGCGGCATATCATAAATTGCCCGAAAGCCGTAACGTCCATGCCGCACAAAGCGGCTATTACCGCTAAAATAAATACGTTTTCTATTATCATAATTTAAAAAATAAAAACTGCGCGCTGCTGAGAGCAGATAAAAACATTTTCGCTTTTGCGCGCCTATTTGTAACGGACTATCGTATCCATGCCAAACTCCAGCGTCTTGGCGCTTTCTATAAAACATTTGACCAAAGGAACGGCCGCAGTGCCTTGATAAGTTCTTTCATATCCGTTATCGGAATTTGAAACGGTTTCGATAGGATAGACAAAAAAATCGCAAGGCTGGGATAATTTTATTTCAAGCTCTATTTTCAGATAATCGTCATATCTCTTCCAAACTTCCACAGATTTTAAATCGGCGTAATCGTCTCCGGTTTTTGACGAAAAGGCAAAAACCTGCTCGGGAGCAAAATAAACGTCAAGGCTTTCTGCGGAATTGTTTTTTATTTTATATTCTACGCTGTAACCGTGCGCCGAAGGCGAAATTATTTTTGTTATTTTAACGTCTTTTCCCGACAGTTTTCCGTCTCTTTCAAGACAAATTGCAGATCCTTTTAACGCCGCCTTGTATTCTCCGCAGGCAAAATCGCCGAGTTCTTCGTATCTGACGAAAGCAAAATCCTCGTGCTTTGCGTCTTTGCGCAGAAAATGATCTTCCAGAGACGATCTTCTGCGTCTGTCAAAACACAAATATTTGTCAAGCCCCGCTTCTTTAACTTTAACGGACGAGCCGTGTATGGTATGCGCCTCGCCGCTGTCGCCTGCGATAACGGCGTTGTTAACGTTATCTCTAAGCTTTTGATGATAGGCTTCGTATCTTCTCGTTAAAACGTCGCAGAGATTGTGATTTATTTTAAATAAGTCAAATTCAAATATAGTTCCTCCGCGCAAAGGACTAACGTATATGTTGTGCGTCTTGCTTTCATAAAGATATTCGTCTCCGTAATCGCAGTCAAAATCAAAAACAGACCACTTGGCGCGCGTTAAAAACGATTTATTGTAAAAATTTTCGGCTTTTAAGAGAGCGCTGTAAACGGCGTTTCTAAGATGTGGAAGATATAGCCCGCCGAAAACCCCGTGCCAATAAGCGCAATTGCATTGTCCGGCATATAAACTGTCTGAAATTTTCTCAGACAACGGTTTCTTCTTTTGAACGTATTTGGCGACCTTTGAACTGATATAAATCATTTTCTTATGCATATTGTTTGATTCGTCGTATTTGCTTAAGAAATTTTTCCAAAAACCTCCGCGCAAAAACGTTTTAGCTTCAAAATCTCCGCCGTATCTGTTTAAAACGTTTTCAAATCTTATCTGATCCTGCGCCGGCAAAGTCCACTCCGACATCTCAAAATAAGACGCGCACGGCAGGTAAACTCTGCCCGAAGACGCCGAAGTTTTCTGAACTGCCGAAAAACTTTCCGTCTCAACTATTTCGGAATTTTCTTCAATAGCCGTCAAAAAATTTTCAAGCCATCCGTTTTCATAGACGTGTTTATTTGTTCCCGGCCACATGCCGAACTTTTCCCCGTCGTCAGCCATTACCACTACGGGGTTTGAGTCTGGGTTTTCGGCAGCAAGACACTTAAAATATTCAATCGTATTTTCAACGTTTTGGAAAGGAACGAAATATCTCATTTTTTGGCTTATAGGAAAAATATTTAAAGAATATCCCTGTTCTTCGGTAGTATAATATCCGCTAAGCTTATCGGGGTCCATTCCGGCGGCGGCAAAATGCGCGTCGTCAAGAACCGTATATTTTATTGAACTTTCGCATAAAATTTTTGCAAGTCCGGGCTCCCACACTCTTTCGGCAAGCCATACTCCGTCGGCTTCTTTGCAGCCGAATTTGTTTTTCAGATACGAAGTCATTTTTGTTATCTGCCCTATTTTGTCGGCGTCGGGAATTGCAGAAAGAATAGGCTCGTAATAACCTCCGGAAAGTATTTCAAGATTTCCGTCGGCGACAAGTTTTTTAACGCTACTGATATAGTCGGGGTGTTCTTTGGAAAAATATTCCCAAAGCATTCCGCTTGCGTGCATGCTCCATTTTATTTTAGGATGGGAAATCATGACGTTCATAAACGGCTTATAGGCCGTCTGATAAGCTTTTTCAAAAACCCAGCCGAAATTTCCGACGGGCTGATGATTGTGCGCGCAAAAAACAAATTTTACTTTTCCCATTATTTATCTGCCTTTAACAAACATATTAAATTGTATTCCTTTTCTATCACCGGAATAATATTGGTCCTGTCGTCTAAAGGCAAAACTCTGCCTTCTATTTCAATGCCTTTTGAATAAATTTTGTACAAATTTTCAATATCTGAGTCATCGACTGAAATATTGCACAAAAGCTGCCTTTTGCCGTTTGCAAAATGCATTCCTCCGACGTTTACGGATTTAAAAGGCGCCCCGCTTTCTATCATCTTTAAAACGTCTCCGGGGTTTGAAGCCAAAATCATAGTTTTTACGGCGTCGTATTCTTTGGCTAAAACGGCTTTTATCGCATCGGCGACGTTTTTTATTTCAAGCTCTACTCCCGCAGGAACTGCCATAGCCATAAGCATTTGCTGAAGAGAATCCTCCGCGACAATATCGGACGCCACGACTATTTTGTCAACGGCAATATTTTTAAGCCAGCCCTGCACGATTTGTCCGTGCACAAGCCTGTCGTCTATTCTTACAAGCGTTATCGGCATTATAACCTCTTTTAACGGCTTTCAGCCGCAATATCCAAAGCCGCAAGCTTTTCAGCCGCAAGCCATTATAGTTACGAACGCCCTCTTTAATCCGTCCGCTTTGCTTTTATTTCATTCTGCTTAACAGCATTTTTTTTATATTTATTATGCTCTTTTGCCCGTCAAGCAAAACTTTATCGGCAAGCTCTGAAACGTTTGCCGCCGTTTTTGACGAAAAAACAGCCGACAAAATCATGGGAAGATTTACGCCTGCGATAACTTCGGTATTAAACGTTGCGCACAATGGAGCCGCCGCATTGCAGGGAGTTCCGCCGACCATATCGGTCAAAATAAGCGTTCCGTCCCCGTCGTTAATGCTTTGCAGCAAAGAATTTATCCTCTCCTGAAGCTGAACGAGGCTGTCGTTTGCTCCTCTTTTTACCGCATGGAGATTGGGCTGTTTTCCGGCTATTAGTTCCGCGCCGGCAAGCAGTTCCTGCGCAAGTTCCCCGTGAGCGACTATAACTATTTTAATCATTTTTCTTTCCCCTTATGCGAAAAATTGCTTTCATAAGCGCTCCAGCAAGTTTATCGCAATCGTGGCGGGCGTAAATTTCGTCGGAAAACAAATCGCTTTTAACCGTTTTGATGCCTGTTTTGTCTATAACTACCTGATGCGATCCGAATTGTTTATAGCGTTTTGCAAGCTTTGCCGGAATTTTTCCGTTATTTGCCAAAATGCAATCAACTGCGCCTTTATGCAAATGCCGTTCTATAGCTTCTATATGATGCAAAAGAGAATAATCGGTAGTTTCTCCCGGCTGCGTCATAATGTTAGAGACATATATTTTATAAGCTTTCGAACCCTTTATGGCATCCGCCACGCCGTCAACGAGAAAATTTACTATGATTGAAGTATATAAAGAGCCCGGCCCTAAAATTATGACGTCCGCATTTTTTAAAGCGTCAAGAACATCAGGCGCGGCCGGAGGGGCAAAAGGAACGAGAAACACTCTTTCTATTTTTTCTTTAGACTTTGAAATATTGCTTTCTCCGGAAACTATTTTTCCGCTTGAAAGCTCGGCGCGCAAAACTACCGAAGAAAGCGTTACGGGCAAAACTTTCCCTCTTATGGCAAGAACTTCTCCGCAATTGGCTATCGCTCTGTCAAACCCGCCGCTTATGGCAGACATCGCCGTAAGAAATAAATTGCCGAAAGAATGTCCCGCCAAAACTCCTCTTGCGGGAAATCTGTACTGAAAAAGCCTCGACATCAAACTTTCTTCTTCAGAAAGCGCCGTAAGACAGTTTCTTATATCGCCCGGAGGCAAAACTCCAAACTCTCTTCTAAGGCGGCCGGAACTTCCTCCGTCATCGGCTACGTTTACAACGGCCGTTATGTCGACGTCGTATTTTTTAAGGCCTCTCAGCAGAGTTGACAAACCGCTGCCGCCGCCGATTGCCGCTATTTTTAAAGTACCCATAATTTAAATAATTATATGCCTTGAGCGCGTTTTGCGCGCGCGTTAAATTAATTGCCGTTATCGGCGGCTCTCAGCACGTCTCTGTGATTTACCTGAACCGTGTATCTCTTATTTTTTAAAAAAGCGGCTAATTTTTCTGCCGTAAATACAGATCTGTGTCTGCCGCCGGTGCAGCCTAAAGCCACAGTTAAATGGCTTTTGCCTTCTTTTATATATCCCGGAAGCGCATAAGCTATAAGCTTTGAAAATAAAGAGAAAAAAGTTTTAAATTCTTTCTGTTTCTCTATATAAAATTTAACGGCTTTGTCCATGCCCGTCTTATATTTAAGAGAGTGGACATAATTTGGATTTGCTATAAACCGCACGTCAAAAATTATATCCGCGTCGTTAGGAACTCCGTATTTATATCCGAAAGAAACGACCGAAACGTTCAAACGGCTCTTAGAGGACTTCTCTCCGGTAAGGCGCGACACCGAATCTTTAAGCTCGCCGACTGTCATATGCGAAGTGTCTATAGCTTCGTCTGCTATCGCAAACACTTTACGAAGAAGCTTTCTTTCAAGCTTAATTCCTGCGACGACAGAAACGCCTAAAGGATGCCTGCGTCTTGTTTCGGAATATCTTCTTATTAAAATGTCGTCCTGAGCGTTAAAAAATATTATTTTATAAGCAATCTTTTTACTTTTTAAATAATTTAAAACCGAATCTAAAGAATCAATTGACTCGCCTGCCCGCGAATCTATGCTGATAACGGCTTTTGCGTATTTGTCGTCGCGTCTTGAAAGACACATGTCTATAAAGCCGTCAACCATCTGAATCGGAAGATTGTCCACGCATACAAACCCGAAATCTTCAAAAATTTTTAAAGCCTGACTTTTTCCGGCGCCCGACATTCCGGAAACTATATAAAATTTTTTTATCATTTTTAATTTTACTCTTTACGGTTTGAGGCTATTATTCCCTGTATTTTATCATTTAGATCTCTGGCCGTAAAATGTCCCTTATTTTTAAGACGCTGATTCAAACTTGCCGTTTCCACCAAAACCGCAAGATTTCTTCCGGGACCTACGGGGATCGTAACCTCAGGTATCTTAACGCCGAGAAATTCGGTATGATATTCGTCTATCCCCACTCTTTCGTACTTTTTTACTTTCTCCCATTCCTCAAGCTTTATTACAAGCTCGATATTAGACTCGTCAAGGATATTGCTTATGCCGAAAAGATCTTTAACGTCTATTATCCCAAGACCCCTTACTTCTATAAGATGCCTCGTTATTTCAAGACCGCTGCCTATGAGAGCGCGGCCGGATCTTTTCTTTATATTTACCACGTCGTCGGCGACAAGCATATGCCCTCTTTTTACAAGTTCAAGAGCGCATTCCGATTTGCCTATCCCGGCTTTTCCCACAATTAAAACTCCAAGCCCGTAAACATTCGTCAAAACGCCGTGAATTTTTACGCTCGGAGCAAGTTTGCCGTCAAGATAATAAATCAGATCGCCTATAAACGACGAAGAATTGAGTTCTGTGCGCAAAAGAGGTATGTTCAAACGCGCAAAAACTTCCGTCATAGCCTGCGAAGGGACTAAACCTCTGGTCAAAATGCAGCACGTGGCGTTTTCATGCAAAAAAATCTTTTGCAAAAGCTCAACCTGCTTTTCATAGTCGAGCGCGTTTAAATAAGTGTATTCGCTTATCCCTATTACCTGCGTGCGCTCAAAGGGAAAATGTTCAAAATAGCCGGTAAAAGCTAAACCCGGCCTGTTGATGTCTGCAACGGTGATCTTTCTGCCAAGACCTCCGGCTCCCGTCAGCAGTTCAAGGCGCAAATCTTCGCTTTTTTCCTTAAGCAAAATGCCGACGTCCAAAAAATTAGACATTAATAAGAATCCTCTTGCTGTATTATTTTAATGACTTCTTCTTTAGTTGAGGCGTCTCTTATGGCCTGTCTTAAAAATTTATCTTTAAAAAGCCTTGATATTCTCGACAGCGCTTTTAAATGCTGGCCTGCGACTTCAACGGGTCCTACAAGAAGAAAAACTATGTGGACAGGTTCGCCGTCGAGAGAATTGAATTCTATCCCTTTGCGCGAAATGCCTAAAACCCCTATCTGTTCCTGCAAAGCGTCGGTTTTTCCGTGGGGTATCGCCACTCCCTGACCTATCCCGGTTGAACCGAGTTTTTCTCTTTCAAGAATCACGTCGATAATTTCGTCGGTCTTTTTTACTTTTTTTACGCTCTTAAGAATTTCAACAAGTTCGACAATCGCGGATTTCTTATCGGCAGACTTCAAATCCACTGTGATCGCGTCAGGGCTCAAAAAATCCATAATCTTCATTTTAAATATCCTCCGTTGGCTTATGCTTTGGCTATCATTTATTTTAAAATTACATTTCCGGTTCTAAAATAACTATAGAACCGCCGTCGTTTCTGTAAAGCACGTTTACTTTATCCGTGTCATTATTCAAAAACATATACACCCTGTAGCCGAGATTATCGAGATTTTCAATCGCTTCTTCTATGGTTTCGGGTTTTAAATCAAAACGCTTAACTTCTGAAATTTTCGTTCTCGAATCTTCCATAGCGTCGTAGGAAAAAACGTCTTCAAAGACGGCTTTTTTCGCTTTGGAAACTTTGCGGTTGTCCTGTCTGTGAATTTTTGATATTTCTTTGCGTTTTTTAAGCTGTTTGTCGAGTTTGTCTATCGATAGGTCTATTGAGGCGTATAAATCGGGCGACTGCTCTTTGACCCTGAAGGTAAGTTTTCCCACGTGAAAATTGATTTCGGTGATCTGTCTGCTTTTTTCCACAGACAAAATAACATGCGCCCACACGTCGTCGCCATCGTAAAATTTAGAGGCTTTTGAAACTTTTTTGCGCACATACGAATCAATGGCATCCGTAAGTTTCAGATGTCTTGCCGTAATGTTTATCTGCATTCTTCTCTCCTTTTATATAAATTAAAGTTTGCGTTGCGTGCCGGCCGCTTACATCTTAAAATTATCCCCTAAATATACTTTTCTTGCCTTAGGGTTGTCAAGCAATTCTTTGGCATTGCCTTCTAAAAGAATTTTGCCTTCGTAAATTATATAAGCCCTGTCTATTATCTCAAGAGTTTCTCTGACGTTGTGATCCGTTATGAGAATACCTAAGCCCCTTTCTTTGAGTTTTTTTATTATTTTTTGTATATCATCGACGGTAATAGGGTCTATGCCGACAAACGGTTCGTCAAGAAGAATAAATTTCGGATCGCTTACAAGCGCCCTCGCTATTTCAAGCCTTCTCTTTTCCCCGCCTGAAAGAGTTACGCTCATCTGGCGGCGAAGTTTCGTAAGCCCAAAATCTTCAAGAAGACCGTCAACAAGCTCTTTTTGCTTTTTTTTTGACAAAAGCCGCATCTGCGCTATGGCGGCAAGATTGTTTTCAACGGAAAGCCCTCTAAATATCGAAGGTTCCTGCGCCAAATATCCTATCCCCGCTCTGGCTCTTTTGTACATGGGCCAGCCGGTTATTTCTCTGTCGTCAAGATAAACGCTGCCGTCATAAGGTTTTATAAGCCCGACGGTCATGTAAAACGTCGTGGTTTTGCCGGCGCCGTTAGGTCCGAGCAGCCCGACGACTTCCCCCTGCTTAACGTTTATGCTTACGCCGTTAACGACCATTCTGTATTTATATTTTTTAAATAAATTCTCAGATCTTAAAATCATTTTATTTTATCTTCCATATGCATCCTGCCTTTTACGGATCCCTTCATAACGATTTTCTTATCGTCGGCGGAATTATAAAAAATCATCGTATCGGCTTCATAAAACCCTTTTTTGCCGTCGTAAAGCACGTCGGCGGAAGGTCTTTTATCTTCTTTGACCGCCAAAACGCTGTAAGTTTTTTTATCAAAAAGAGCGTTGTCGGAATATATGGTTCCGGAAGAAGTTATTATTTCAACGTCGCCCCGGGCGTTTAACGTTTCAAGATTTTTGTTTATGCGCATCTCTTTTGCCTTTAAAACAAGAGGAGAATCAGAATCTTTCAGTCCGTATTTAAGAGAAGCCTTTTTGCCAAAAAGCCTGCCGGTTGAAGAATCAAGATTATACTGGGCAAAATCTCCGTAAGCTTCAAGCGGAGTTCCGTCTTCGGTTTTTGAATATAACTTTACGCGTCCGGAAGCAGACACCAAAGAACTTTTTTTGTCGTATGTCATTTTATCTGACAAAACCGAATTATTGCCGTTTACGGCTTTTGAACGTCCTTTTGAAACGGTGATATCCCCGCCTTTAAAAACTTCCATCACGTCTCCGGTAATAACGGTCTGCCCCGCAAACGCTAAAGCGGCGCAAATAAAAAATAAAAACGATAATGCCGCGCCTTTAATTAACGTTTTCAAGAACCACTCTCTGCTTTTTTATTACTACTTTGTCAAGCTTAACGTCGGTTTCAAAACCTTTTCCCGTTATCGTTTCGTTTCCTCTTGTCATCTTTACGTCGTTAACGCTGTAAATCATTTCATCTTTTGCATTATAGTTTAAATCTGTAGTCTGAAGATATTCGTTATTTGCCGTCTCGACGGTGCATTTGCCATGTCCGCTTATGTCGTAAGTTTCAAGGTTGACATCAGCGCTTTCTGAAACAAGCGTCGATGCGTACAGACCGTCTCTGTAGAATTTGACTCTCGGCAATTTAAGATTTGCCGTTTTGTTGTCTTCGTTGATTACCGCCGATTGCGATTCAAGGATCATTTTGAGTTTTCCGGATTCCGTCTCCGTAACGGTAAATTTTTCAATAGCCTGTTCGGGCATCGGCGGAGTTTCTTCGATAACGGTCTTTTCCGTTTTACACCCCGAGCCTGCGGCCGCAAAAAACGCGGCTAAAACGACCGATAAAATTTTATACCGCAAAACGCCCATTAACTCACCTTTTTGTTTTTGTCATTCCCGCGTTTTTAA
>JAISRM010000229.1 GCA_031273645.1 Endomicrobium sp. | reverse complement strand
TTATTTATCGCCGAAGGAATAAGAAGAAAGCCTGTGGGATTAAAAACTATTCAGGTATATAACACGGTTGGGTTGATTATTATCGTTACCATATTTCTGTTTGCCACTTACAGCGATTTGCTTCGTTTGGGCATAGGTAAACTTTTTGGGAAATAGCGGTCCTGTTTATGAAATTTTATACGAGAAATGAAACGAGAAAAATTAACGTCGGAGGAGTCGTGATCGGCGGAGGTTCTCCCGTTGCCGTTCAATCGATGACTAATTCCGACACACGCGACTGGAAGGCGACCGTCCGTCAGATCAAACAGCTTCAAGAGGCCGGCTGCGAAATTGTCAGAGTGTCTTTGCCGGATATGCAGGCGGCGCAAAATGTCAGACGTATAAAAAAACATATTAAAATACCTTTAGTTGCAGATATTCATTTTGACTGGCGCATAGCTTTAGAAGCGGTTAAACAGGGCGTCGATAAGCTGAGAATAAATCCGGGAAATATCGGAGCTAAAGAAAGAGTGGAAGCTCTTGTTAAAGAAGCTAAGAAAGCCCGCATTCCCGTCAGAATAGGCGTAAACGCCGGTTCTTTAAAGTCAGTTCATAATTTCAGCGATAATTTGTCGCGCGCCGCAGAACTTGTGAAAGCCGCTATGCAACACGTTAAAATACTTGAGAAATGCGATTTTTACGATATTGCGGTTTCTTTGAAAGCTTCAAATATCGCTACGACTGCAGAAGCCTACAAACTTTTTGCTTCAAAAAGAAATTATCCATTGCATTTGGGGATAACCGAAGCCGGTTCTATATTTTCTGGGACGATAAAATCTTGCGCGGGTATGGCAATAATGCTTTACGAGGGAATAGGCGACACGATAAGAGTATCTCTTACCGCCGATCCCGTCGAAGAAGTGAAAACGGCGTATTCTCTTTTGCAGTCGCTTGAACTAAGAAGCTCGGGCATAGAAATTATTTCATGCCCCACCTGTTCAAGAACAGAAGTTGATTTGATAAAAATAGTTTCGCAAATGGAAGCGGAAGTTGCAAAAATGAAGTTCTTAAAAAAATTAAAAAAGCCGGTAAAAGTTGCGTTAATGGGCTGCGTAGTCAACGGTCCGGGCGAAGCCAAAGACGCCGATTTTGGAATAGCCGGCGGAAAAAATATCGGAATTCTTTTTAAGAACGGCAAAGCCGTCGGTAAGGTCAAGCCGCAAGACTGGGTAAAAAAACTCGTATCGCTTATTAAAAAAATGAATTGACGCCGCCGCCGTTTTATAAAAGCGGAGCGCCCGTTATCGTAAAGAGGATAAAATGGCAATTTATTTGACAAGAGAAGGAAGAGAAAAACTTATTAAAGAAATTGAAGATCTTCAAAAAAGAAAACCGCAGATACAAGACGAAATAGCAAGAGCAAGAGAGCACGGCGATTTAAGAGAAAACGCCGAATATCACGCCGCCAAAGAAACGCTTACCAACCTGATGAGAAGAATCGCCGAGATCGACGCAAAGCTTTCAAACGCAAAGATAATAGAAGAACTCAATATAGAACCTGACAAAGTTTTTATAGGCGTTACCGTAACGCTTCAAGACGAAGACGGAGATGATTATAAATATACGATAGTTGATCTGGAAGAAGCCGATCCGGCGGAAAGTAAAATTTCCGTCCAGTCTCCGTTAGTTCAAGGATTGCTCGGTCATAAAGCGGGCGAAACGGTGGAAGTAGAACTTCCGGCGGGTAAAGCAAAGTTTAAAATTTTAACGATAAGCCGTTAACTTTAGAGTTTAACAGGTCGCCGCGCCGTTTTTTTAAGTTCCGATTAAAAGGATTAAACAATGTACTTTTCCAAACTTTATATTCCTACGCTTAGAGAAGCCCCTTCCGATGCCGACATAATTTCTGCAAAATTAATGATACGCTCTGCAATGATAAGAAAGCTTTCTTCAGGTTTATACGAGTTTTTGCCGCTTGGTTTAAGAGCTTTGAGGAAAGTTGAAAACATAATACGCGACGAAATGAATAAAGCCGGCGGGCAGGAAACGCTTCTTCCTCTTATTTTTCCTAAAGAATTATGGATTGAAACAGGCAGATGGAATGTTTACGGCAAAGAACTTTTCAGGCTAAAAGACAGAAAAGACGCCGAATTTTGTCTTGCTCCAACCGCCGAAGAAGCAATAACCGATCTTATCAGAAAAGACGTAAAATCTTACAAGCAGCTGCCCGTAATGCTTTATCAGTTTGGGACAAAGTTCAGAGACGAGATACGCCCGCGTTTTGGCATAATGCGCTCGCGCGAATTTTTAATGAAAGACGCCTATTCTTTTCACACCGACGAAGAAGATTTGGACAGATACTATAAAATAATGTGTCAAGCTTATGCAAACGTTTGCAAACGCTGCGGTTTTAAGTTTCGTCCCGTTGAAGCCGCATCAGGCGCTATAGGCGGATCTTTTTCCCACGAATTTATGGTTTTAGCAGATACCGGAGAAGAAAAAATAGCTCATTGCGAGTGCGGCTACGGCGCAAACGCGGAAAAAGCAGAATGTCTTGAACCTGAATACGCCAAAGAATCCGAATTTGAAAAAACGGAGGTTTCCACTCCCGGCATTTCTTCGGTTGAAGACGTTTCAAAATTTACGGGGGTCGCGCCGGACAAATTTATAAAGACGATGATTTACGTTGCCGACGGAGAACCTTTGGCGGTTCTTGTGAGGGGCGATTACGAAGTAAACGAAATTAAGCTTCAGGCTTTGCTTGGCGTTGCCGAGCTTGCGCTTGCCGACGAAAAAACTATCCAAGAAGTTACCGGCGCTCCGTGCGGTTTTGCCGGACCTTCAGGGTTAAAGAAAAAAGTCAGGATTATAGCAGATTTGTCGGTAGTGAATTTAAAAAATGCCGTTGCGGGAGCAAATAAAAAAGACGCGCATTTAAAAAACGTCAACGCTGCAAGAGACTACTCTTACGACATAAAAGCCGATATAAGAAATATAACCGAGTCAGAAACATGCCCGAGATGCAAAAAATCTAAAATAAGTTTTTCAAGAGGCATAGAAATAGGACATTGCTTTAAGCTGGGAACAAAATATTCAAAAGCTATGAACGCTTCTTATCTTAATTCGGACGGCAAAGAAAATATTATGGTTATGGGCTGTTACGGCATAGGAGTTACGAGAATACTTGCCGCAACGATAGAGCAGTCTCACGACGATAACGGAATAATATGGCCTGATAATATAGCGCCTTTTGAGGTTATAATAGCGCCGGTAAATTTTGCGGATTTAAAAATAAAAGAAGTTTCAGAAAACATATATCAAGAGCTTTCTTCAAAAGGGATCGACGTTCTTATCGATGACAGAGACGAAAGAGCCGGAATAAAATTTAAAGACGCCGATTTAATAGGAATACCCTACAGAATTACCGTAGGCGAAAAAAATCTCGCCGCCGGCAATGTAGAACTTAAAGCCAGAAGGGACGCCAAAGACGCGATAAAGCTTCTTTCGCCCCAAGATTGCATAAAAGAGATCTTAAAAATTTACGGTAAAATTTGCGGTTAAAAATAAAAATTTGTGTCTGTGTTTCGTCATTGCCATGAAAATGGGACAGGCTTCGCCTGTTTTATGTAACACAGACAGTGTCTGCAGGCTTCGTCTGTTGAGTCAATTGTTTTTGCAAGGTCTGTTTTATTTGTGTCTGTCATTCCCATGAAAATGGGACAGGCTTCGCTTGTTTTATGAAATACAGCCAGTGTCTCTGTTTGTGTCTGTCATTCCCATGAAAATGGGAATCCATGTTTAATATTAATATAGTTTCTAACATTATTGTTTTTAAAAACGTAATGTAAAAAGAATTTTTTAGTAAAAATGGATTCCCGCTTTCGCGGGAATGACAAATTAAAAGACAGGCTTCGACTGTGTAGTCAATTGTTTTTGCAAGGTCTGTTTTATTTGTGTCTGTCATTCCCATGAAAATGGGACAGGCTTCGCCTGTTTTATGAAATACAGCCAGTGTCTCTGTTTGTGTCTGTCATTCCCATGAAAATGGGAATCCATGTTTAATATTAATATAGTTTCTAACATTATTTCTTTTAAAGACACAATGTAAAAAGAATTTTTTAGTAAACGTGGATTCCCGCTTTCGCGGGAATGACAAACTTTGAGATATTTTGAGTCGTTAGACTTCATCCGGTTTATAGGATTGGCAGCCAGCGTCTATTTTGTCAGAATTTGTCTGTTTTGTTTGTGTCTGTCATTCCAATTAAAATGGGAATAGCCGCCGCTGTCATCCTCGCGAAAGCGGGGATCCATGTTTAATATTAATATAGTTTCTGACATTATTTCTTTTAAAGAGACAATGTAAGAAGAATTTTTTAGTAAAAATGGATTCCCGCTTTCGCGGGAATGACAAGACTGAGGGAGTGGATTCCCACCCGATAGAGACATTCGAGCGCAGGCTGCTTAGTAGGAAGAACGAATATTAAAAACGCGGGAATGACAAAACACAGACGAAGTCTGTCCTGCTTTGCGCGGGAAAGACAAAATAGATACAAGCCGTACCATAAAACAGACGAAGTCTGTAAAAGATTTTTTTAATTTAATAAAAATAAAGCAGGCGTTACTTAGAAGCCTATAATAATTTCTCATAATTGCCGTCAGATTGTAACCGAGAGCGATTCTTCGAATGCTTAACAAATTAAAAAGAAAAATCTTATTGTTTTTAGGAAATCCCCAAATTGCCGGGTTTAATCCCCGTCAAGCTAAAAGTTTTTTGATATTTCCCGCAGGGGCTTTGGGAGATGCCCTTGTCGTTACGCCGTTGATAAGGGATTTAAGAAAAAAATATCCTTTTGCAAAAATATACGTTATGACAAGAAAAAGAAACGCTGATATTTTCCGCGAAAATCCGTTTATTACCGCTTGTATTGATTATAAAATCCGATCCTTTATAAAATTAAGAAATCAAATAGACGTTTTTGCCGATTTTAATATTTTTATAAGAATTAAAAGTTTTATACTTTACAGAATTTTAAATCCGAAATATTTTATAACGCATTATAAAGAACCTGTTTTAGGACTTACTGAAAAAGATTTCAGCGTATATAAAAATTATGTCTGCCCTTCTCTTAGAATCCATACGCTTGAAATATATATATCCTACTTTAAAGAGTTCGGCGTAGAATACGACGGCAAAGGTTACGATTTGCAAATCGGGCAAAGATACTTGCAAAATGCCGAAGCGTTTTGGAAAAAAAACAAAATAAGAATAATATTTAATATTTTCGGAAGTTATCTGCTTTTAGACGAAGCGTTATCGGGAGCCGTAATTAAAGATATTTGCGCCCGCTATGACGGAAAAATTGACATAGCGCTTCTCTGGCAAAAAGATACGAAAGATTTGGTTTTGCCGCTTTTGTCATCTGACAAAGACTGCCTTAGCAGAAACTGCCGCCTGACTTTAGAAACTAATGTAAAACAGCTTTTTGCGCTTATAAAAACCGCAGATTTAGTTATAAGCATAGATACCGGCGTCGTGCATATAGCCGGAGCTTTTAACAAAAATCAGGTAAGTTTCTTTTCTCCGTCAAAAAGCGTAGAATGGGCGCCTTTAGGAAAAAATACGCGCATAGCGCTATGCTCTTCACGGCTTGCGGGGAAAAAATCAGTTTATTCTTTTGACTGTAAAGAAGCGTTTGATAAGATTGACTCGGCAATCGGCGAAATGCAGGCGTTTGACAAGATTTTGCCGGCAATCAGCGAAATTGCAACGGAGAAAGACAATGTCATATATATTTGACGTCGCAGTTATCGGCTCGGGACCGGCGGGTTTTAATGCCGCAATAAGAGCCGCGCACTTAGGCGCCCAAACCGTTTTGATAGAAAAATCGCTTGTCGGAGGAGTCTGTATTAACTGCGGCTGCATTCCTACTAAATTTTTGTGGCAGGCGCTTAAAACTAAACAGAAAATACAGAAGTCTTACGAATACGGTTTTAAAACCGTTTTGGAACCGTTTTCTTTTGCGGCTGTCGCCGATAAAAAAGATAAGGCTTTATTAAATATACGCAAAGGCGCGGAGTTGATTTTATCTTCGCATAAAATAAAAGTTGTAAAAGCTCAAGCTCTTTTTAAAGATAAAAATACCCTCGTATTAGACGGCAAAGAAGAATTGAAAGCCGCTAAATTTATAATAGCTTCAGGAACCGTTGCCGCATGTTTAAAAGGGCGCAGTTTCGGTTCGGGAAACATTATAAGTCCGTCTGATTTTTTAAATCTTAAAGAAATTCCAAAAACTGTTTTAATTATCGGCGGCGGAGCCATAGGCGTGGAAGCGGCTTCAATTTTAGCCGGATTTGGCGCGCGTGTTGCAATTGCGGAATATGAAAACCGTCTTCTTCCAAATGAAGACGCGGAAATTTCAGAAGAGATAAAAAAGAATCTTCAAAGGCAGGGCGTTGAAGTTTTGCTTTCCTGCAAAGACGCGC
Organism: Endomicrobium sp.; assembly: GCA_031273645.1. Lineage (GTDB taxonomy): Bacteria > Elusimicrobiota > Endomicrobiia > Endomicrobiales > Endomicrobiaceae > JAISLV01. The sequence continues at coordinate 6,234 of JAISRM010000229.1, read as the reverse complement.
TTGAAAGCGCCGATAAATACGACAAAGTTTTAATAGCCGCAGGAAGAGTTCCTCAGGATTTGTCTTTTGCAAATGCCGGAGTGCAAACCGATGCGAAAGGATTTGTTAAAACGGACGCATATTGCCGCACGAACGTTGAAAATATTTACGCCGCCGGAGATATAGCCGGAAAGAATCTCTTGGCTTATACCGCGCAAAACGAAGGAAGCGCCGCCGCAGAAAACGCCGTTAAAAACGGCTTGATAAAAATAGACGATTGCATTATACCGCAGTCTGTGTTTTCAATGCCTGCGTGCGCGTCTGTAAAAATTAAAAATTATGAAAATTACAAAAACGTAATTTTTGGAAAAATTCCGTTTACGGCAAGCGCAAGGGCTTTTATTGAAAACGAAAGAACGGGTTTTATAAAATGCGCCGTTGACAAAGAATCAAAAAAACCTTTGGCGTTCTGGGTTGTGGGAGCGCATTCAGACGAAATTATAAATTGCGCCGCCCAGATAGTAAAGCTCGGAATTATTCCGTCGAGAGAGAATTTTTTTCATCCTTCTTTTAGCGAAAATATTTTTAACGCTTACGAAGCGGCTTTCGGAATTTCTTCCGAAATGCCTAAAAAGCAAAATTAATATAAAGGAATGTAAAATGAAGCGGACGTTTTTGTACGATGAACACAAAAAACTTAATGCAAAATTTACAGAATTTGGCGGCTGGGAAATGCCCGTTTACTATTCTTCAATTATTGACGAACATAATGCGGTAAGAAGCAATTGCGGAGTTTTTGACGTTTCCCATATGGGAACTTTTAGCGTTTGCGGAAACGGCGCCCAAGATTTTTTAAACTCAATTACGCTTGGAAATATTTCCGGTCTTGTTCAAAATAAAGCCCGTTACTCTATGTTCTTAAATGAAGCCGGCGGAATAATAGACGACATAATAGTTTATAGATTAAAAGACGAGTATATGATTGTCGTTAACGCCGGAAACCTTGATAAAGATTGGCAATGGCTTTCCTCTCATATATGCGGAAAAGCCGTTTTAAAAGATTTAAGCGGTGAAATTTCTTTACTTGCGGTTCAGGGTCCTAAATCGCGCGAGATTTTGCAGACAATTGTTCAGACAGATTTAAATCAGCTGAAATATTTTTCCGTAACGGATTTTAAATTTACAAATATAAATGCAGATTTTGCAAGAATAGCAAGAACGGGTTATACCGGCGAAGACGGTTTTGAAATATTCATATCGGCGTCGTCTTCCTGCGTTTTATGGGAAACGTTAATATCTTTAGGGATAAAACCCTGCGGGCTGGGGTGCCGCGACACTTTAAGGCTTGAAGCGTGCATGCCCTTGCACGGACATGAGCTGAGCGAAGATATTACTCCTCTTGAAGCGGGATTTCAAAATACTGTTAACTGGAATAATGATTTTATTGGCAAGGCTGCATTAGAGGCGCATAAAGACAGCCCGTTAAGAAAAACTATCGCTTTTGAATGTCTTTCTGGCATAGCAAGAAACGGCAATCCCGTTTATTTTAACGGACAAAAATCCGGATACGTTACAAGCGGCGCTTTTTCTCCGACTTTAAAAAAAGCCGTCGGAATGGCCTTGGTTGAATCAGAAACCGGCGCGGAAAGTCTTGAGGTTGAGATCCGCAATAATAAAAGAAAAATTCAAGCGGTTGAAAAACCGTTTTATAAAAGACAGAAATAAAAACTTTTAATTTTAACGCGGGGCTAAAATGAAAAAATTCTTTATTATCGCCGTACTGTTAATCTGCTGCGGAAGCGCTTTTTCAGAACAAATGGTTGAAATCTCTGTTGAAATTACGGAAATCAACGAGAATAAGTCAATGCAGCTTGGAATACAATGGCCGTCGGAAATTTCTGCATCGGAAGTAAACGTTCCTTCAATAATAGAGTCGGGAGCGTGGGCGAGAATTACCGCTTTTAACGCGACTCTGAAGAGCCTTGAAGCTAACGGCGCGGCAAAAGTTTTATCTAAACCCAAACTTGTTACAAAATCCGGAACTACGGCAAAGTTTATGGTCGGAGGCGAATTTCCGGTAGTTGCCGCAGAAATCGGAACTTCAAAAATCGAGTGGAAAGAATTTGGCATAATTATGCAAATTACTCCGACGGTGTTAAAAGATTCTAAAATAGACATAAAACTTAACACGGAACTTTCAAGGCTCGATTATAATGCGCCGGTAGCGGGCTATCCGTCGGTGGCAAAAAGGCAGGCTTCTTCTCATTTGCAGGTAAAAAACGGAGAAACTATGGTGCTTGCCGGATTAATTGAAACCACAAAAGGCAAAACTACCGAGGGCATTCCCATTTTAAGCGACATACCCGTCATAGGGGTGTTGTTTGGCGTAAAAAGAGATTATGAAACAAAAACAAACGTTTTGATTTTTGTTACGACAAAACTCATTGAAGAAAAATAAATGTTAAACCGCAAAGGACAAACTTTTGTAGAATTTCTTTTAGTTTTTGCCGTGCTTCTTGCAGCGGCTTCCGGCGCTTTTGCATTATATAAGTCGGCGTGGAAAAAGAGATATGTAAAAACCGGAATAGTTTCCGGCGCGGCGGCTGCGATTGTTTCAGGAGTTAATTCTTCGGGTTCTGCGGGTTATGTAAAATGAAACACAATTCGGGTCAGGCTCTTCTTGAGGCTTTATTTGTAGTCGTATTTACTACGATTATAATGTTTTCTTTTGTTCAGATATGCATAATGGCCGTCGATGATATGACGGCAAACGAAGCGGCTTTTGTCGGAATGCGTTCTGCAGCCGTAACAAAAGGTTCTGTGTCAAAAAGAAAGGAAGAAGCAGAAAGCCGCATAAAAAATTACATGTTTTTGTATTATCCGTCAACATATATAGATCCCGGCGCAAAGCTTATAGGAAGTTTCGGTTTTTCAGACAAAGAAACGGTCGCTCCCTATTATGAAAACGCAAGAAACGCCGATAATGAAAATCAAAGCGGTTTTCAAGACGAAGAAGCGATAGACGAAGACGCCGGAGAAGCGGTAACTATATGGCAGGACTCGGGCAAAAAATTTAAAAATTATTCCGGCTCTATGGAAAAGAAAAGCACGTTGAAACTTTACTATTTTACAAGAGTGATGTTCGGCTCTCTGACGGGCGGAGGAATGGCCAAAAGAAAACTTGAAGATATTTTGTATAAACGAAGCGGTTCAAGAAGATACGCGTCGGCAAGGAGCAGAATGCTGTTTTCTCCGGATCAGGATTATTACGATAAAGCATACCCCGGAGCAAAAAAATTTGACGAGTAATAATGTTAAAAAACAATAAAGGACAAACTCTCTATTATTTTCTTATCTTTACTTTAATTCTCGTTATAAGCTGGGCTATGATGTTAAACATAGCAAAACTTATAAGAACCAGAATGACCATGCAAAACGACGCCGACAGTTTTGCCCTTTCTCTTGCGGTTCATAAAGCCAGAACCATGAATATGGTCGCAAACCTAAATTATCTTATAGGCTCTCTGCTTGCTATGGGGACCGTTCCAAACGTCGTCCAGATCCCTTCTTATAATACCGACAATATAGCTTCTTACATTACGGGAGATTATGAAGACGGCTTTTACGCTGAAGAAGACGACGATGTTGAAACTTTAAAAAAATGGGTCGACAATCTTCAGGATTTGCAGGAAGCGGTTTTGAAAAATCATATACTATACGCCGACGCTTTGCGCGCTCAGTACATAAGCAAAGGCTATTATGCAAATATATCTTCTTATCCGCTTATGCCAAGCGCAGATAACGCTGAGAAATTATTCGGATTAAAAAGGAATTCAAAAGGAATAAAATACATAAAAACAATTAACTCTACTATAGAAGACGTTCATTTTGTCTATAATCCTTATCCGATATATTTAGGCGACGCTCTTGCCGACGCGCTTTCAAAAAACAGCAGCAACGGCATTCTTTACATTGTCAGCAAGTTGATTTCTTTTATTGACGACAATATGCCGCAAAAAGAATTTCAGAAAAAAGAGTATTCATGGTATATTACGGATAATGAAAAATTTTATAAGCAGAAAATTAAAGTCAGCTTGACCGATCCGGAATTTCTCAATTCAGGAAACAGCGACGGTCTTTTATTTAAAAGTTTATTGTCAATATCAAAGCCTTTGATAACTGTTTTTTCGGCGGCGTCTATATACAATACTAAGGGGACAATGTTTCCCGATTCTGAAGGGACAAATACCGGAACGCTTAAAGGCTCTATGTTATACGCTTATGACATTCTTTTTATAGCGCAAAGCGCAAAGTTTTTAAGCAGTCTTAACAATTGGAAACTTCCGCCTTACGTAATAGCCGCTATAGCGGCTTATATAACGTCGGAAGCCGCCTTAAGTTATATGACTGCCGCTCAGGATAAAAATAATCCCATAGACTCATATTTAAACGCCAGAAGCGGCGGCTGGGCGGCGCATATCGTTGCGTATAAAAATCAAGACGACGGAGAATAATTATGAAAAAGACTAAAGGCATAATTCTTGCCGGAGGAAAAGCCACAAGGCTCTATCCGATTACAAAGGCCGTAAGCAAACAGCTTTTGCCCGTGTATAATAAGCCGATGATTTATTATCCTCTGTCGGTTTTGATGCTTGCCGGCATAAAAGAAATTTTGATAATTTCAAATGCGCAAACGCTTCCGTTTATTGAACAACTTTTTGGAAACGGCGCAAACCTCGGGCTTACGATAGAATACGCTTTGCAGGAAGAGCCTAAAGGTCTTGCGCAAGCTTTCATAATAGGAGAAAATTTTATAGGCGCAGACAATGCCGCGCTGATACTTGGAGACAATATTTTTTACGGACACGGTTTTTCAAAACTTCTTAAAAACGCCGTTTTAAAAAACGAAGGCGCCACGGTTTTCGGATATTATGTAAAAGACCCGAAAAGATACGGCATAGCCGAACTTGATGAAAACGGCAAACCCGTTTCCATAGTTGAAAAACCGGAAAATCCAAAATCAAACTGGGCGGTTACCGGACTTTATTTTTACGATAACGAAGTTATAAATATCGCTAAATCAATAAAACCTTCAAAACGCGGAGAACTTGAAATAACCGACGTCAACGACGTTTATCTTTCAAGAGGAAGGCTCAACATAGAGTTATTGGGCAGAGGCTATTCATGGCTTGACGCCGGCACTTACGAATCTCTTCTTGACGCTTCAATGTTTATAAAAACTTTGGAGGAAAGGCAGGGCTTTATGATAAGCTGCCCGGAAGAAATAGCTTACAGAAACGGCTATATAACAAAAGAAAAACTGCTCGAACTTGCCGCGTCGCTGCCGGAAGAATACAAAGATTATTTAAAAAAAATATCCGTTTAAACAGACTTCGTCTGTTTTATGGAACGACAGTATGCGCCTGCGTTTTTTCGCTTTGTTTTGCTTTGTCATTCCCGCGAAAGCGGGACAGGCTACGCCTGTTTTATGTGATAACGGCTTGCGCCCGTTTTGTCATTCCCATTTTCATGGGAATGACAGGCCTTGAAAAAACGATTGATAAAACAGACGAAGTCTGTCTTTCAGTTTGTCATTCCCGCGAAAGCGGGAATCCACGTTTACTAAAAAATTCTGTTTACATTACGTTTTTAAAAGAAATAATGTCAGAAGCTATATTAATATTAAACATGGATTCCCATTTTCATGGGAATGACAGACCTTAAAAAAACGGTTGACCAAACAGACACAGTCTGTGTTACATAAAGCAGATGAAGCCTGCAGACACAGTCTGTATTCCATAAAACAGACGAAGTCTGACGGCTCAAAATATCTCAAAGTTTGTCATTCCCGCGAAAGCGGGAATCCATGTTTGCTAAAAAATTCTGTTTACATTACGTTTTTAAAAGAAATAATGTCAGAAACTATATTAATATTAAAAATGGATTCCCATTTTCATGGGAATGACAGACCTTGAAAAAACGATTGATAAAACAGACACTGTCTGTGTTTATAAAACAGACGAAGTCTGTCCCGCGAAAGCGGGAATCCATGTTTACTAAAAAATTATTTTTACATTGCGTTTTTAAAAGAATAATGTTAAAAAGCATATTAATATTAAAAATGGATCCCCGCTTTCGCGAGGATGACAGCGGCGGCTATTCCCATTTTCATGGGAATGACAGGCCTTGAAAAAACGATTGATAAAACAGACACAGTCTGTATTCCATAAAACAGACGAAGTCTGTCTTTCAGTT
>JAISRM010000131.1 GCA_031273645.1 Endomicrobium sp. | reverse complement strand
TGCGATTTTATAAGCTTCAATAATTTCATCGTCGGTAACTATATCTATGACCCCGCCGCTTTCGTCTCTGGCCTCTTGCGCCGTTTTCCACGAAGCAGGATTTCCTATTCTTATGGCAGTCGCTATAGTTTCAGGTTTTTCTATCGGGTGTCCGGCAACTATCGGAGCAGAACCCGCCGCCTGAAAACCCATCATTTTAGGAAGCTTATAAATTTTCGGATCGGATTCATTGCATTCTTTATAACCTTTCCAGTAAGCCGTAATGTTTCCGGCATTGCCCACGGGCATAAACTGATAATCGGGAGCGCATTCAAGATCTTCGCATATTTCATAGGCGGCGGTTTTTTGTCCTTCTATTCTGAAAGGGTTGATTGAATTTACAAGCGTAAGCGGATAATTGCTGCTTAATTCTTTCACAAGCTTAAGCGCCTCGTCAAAATTTCCGGAAATTTCTAAAACTTCGGCGCCGTGCATAACGGCCTGCGAAAGTTTTCCCAAAGCTATTTTTCCTTCCGGTATAAGAACAATGCATTTAATTGCAGCCCTTGCCGCATAAGCGGCGGCGGAAGCCGAAGTGTTTCCCGTCGAAGCGCAGATAACGGCCTTGCTTGACTCTTCAACCGCTTTTGAAACGGCCAGCGTCATGCCTCTGTCTTTAAAAGATCCCGTCGGATTCATGCCTTCAAACTTAAAATACACTTCTGCGTTAAACCCGAATTTTTTCGGCAGATTCCTTGCGGGGATCAGCGGCGTGTTGCCTTCATTAAGAGAGATGACCGGCGTTTTTGCGCTTACCGGTAAAACGTCTTTGTACTTATTTATCAAGCCTTTGTATGACATTTAATTTTCCTTTTGCTTAAAGCATATTTTTTTAAATTTTACAGTTTTGAAAATAAATTTAAAGATCAAGCAGCTTTTTTATATTTAAAGAGAAAATTTTCTCTTTGTTTTCTTCGGATATATTCAGATTTTTTATAAAATCCGTTTCCTTCTTAGGAACTTCAAGCGGAAAATCTGAACCGTAAAATATTTTATCGTATCCGTGCTTTTCAAAAAATTTTTCCATCAATTCGGTTTTCATACGGCTTATGCTGTCGGAAGTGTCAAAATATATGTTTTTTCCGGCAAGCTTCTCAAGAGATTCTTCCCATAAAAGATAGCCGCCCATATGCGCGCCTATAACTTTAAGTTCCGGAAATTTCGTGATCACTTTTAAAATTCTGTCGGGCGAAGAACGCACTTCTCCGGGAGAACTCAGTTCAATCCCGCAGTGAAAAAGAACTGGAATTTGCAGTTTTTGCAATTCTTCATACATAGGAAAAGCCTGTTCGTCGTCAACGTAAAAAAGCTGAAATTCCGACTGTATCTTTATGCCGCGGGCATTATCTTTTATTCTTTTAAGCTCTTCCTTATAATCGGCAAAGTAAGGATGCATAGACGCAAAAGGTATAATTCTGTAGTCTTTTATTGAAAACAGCCAGTCGTTGATAGAAACTACCTGCTGCGGACGCGAAGCCACGCAGGCAATGACGCTTCTTGAAATTCCGGCTTCGTCCATGTATTTGAAAAGATTGTCCTTTACCGGAAGATCTATCATCGTTTTGCTGAAAGCCCGCTGCAATTCTTCTTTTGCTTTTTGCGCGATCTTTTGAGGATAAATATGAGTATGAGAATCTATTATTTCCATTTTTTTAATTAAAATTTAGAAAGCTGTCGGCGGTTAACTGATTTTTTAAACTTTGACAAAATAGACAGCGTCCGCCAATCCCATAAAACAGGCGCAGCCTGTTTCTAAACTTAAACCTCCGCCGTTAATTATTTTTGCAAAAGCATTATCGCGCTTATTAAATATATGTCGTCTTGGCTGCAGCCGCGGCTTAAATCGCTTACCGGAAGAGAAAGCCCCTGTATCAGCGGCCCTAAAGCCTGAAAACCGCCCAGCCTTTCAGCCATTTTATAGCAGGTATTTCCGACGTTTAAATCGGGAAATATAAAAACGTTTGTTTTTCCGGCAACGGCAGAATCCGGCGCTTTTCTTTGCGCTATTTCCGGAACAATTGAAGCGTCAAACTGAAGTTCTCCGTCAACATTTATGTCTTTTGCGCCTTCGTAGTAACTTTTTGTCTCCTGCGCTGCGGCAATTATTTTATCGAGAATTTCATTTTTTGCGCTGCCTTTGGTTGAATAAGAAATGAACGCGGCGTTCGCTTGTCTGTCGGGGAAAAGTTTGCGGAAATTTGATATTGTCGCAACGGCTATGTCTTTTAAACCGTCTTTGTCCGGATTTGGATTTACGCCGCAGTCGGCAAATAAAACCGGTTCTTTTATATATTTATGCCCTTGCGGAGGAATCATAAGAAAATAAGAAGAAATAAGTTTAAACCCCGAGGCCACTCCCACGACGTGAATTCCCGCTCTTAAAACGTCGGCCGTGTCTGAAACCGCCCCGCACACGCAGGCGTCGCATTTGCCGCTTTTTAAATACATCATGGCAAAATAAAGAGGATTATTTAAAAGATTCAAAGCTTCTTGGCGGCTCATTCCTTTTTTCATTCTTGCCGCGGCAAAAGTTTCCACATGTTTTTCGTCAAGCAAATCTATATTTATTTCTATCACTTCAACGCCGGTCAAATCGACGCCCGCTAAAGCTGCGGCTTGTTCTACGGCTTTAACGTCGTTTGTTGAAAGAACTACGGAAGCGATTGCGTCTTTGGTAAGCATTTGCGCGGCTTTTAAAACTCTTGGATCAAGGCTCTCGGGTAAAATGACTTTTCCTTTAACTTTTTTTGCAAGCGTAAGAATGTGATCTCTGATAACCATCGTTTTCTCTCCTTATTTGAAACTTAAATATAACCTCGCCCGACCCGCAAAAGACTCTATGCGTTTTTAACGTCTTTTTCCCTTATTTCAACTCTTCTGATTTTTCCGCTTATGGTTTTTGGAAGTTCTTTTGTAAATTCTATAATTCTGGGATATTTATAAGGAGCCGTCGTTTTCTTTACGTGATTTTGAAGCTCTTTAACAAGCTCCGGGCTTGGCGCGTAACCTTTAGCCAAAACTACGGTCGCCTTTACCACCGCGCCTCTTTCTTCGTCGGGCGCGCCGGTTATTGCGCATTCAAGGACGGCGGGATGCTCTATCAAAGCGCTTTCAACTTCAAA
>JAISRM010000010.1 GCA_031273645.1 Endomicrobium sp. | reverse complement strand
GGTTTTGAAAAATCTTTCATAAACGACACGTCGTTTCTTGATATTTCTATTCTCAAATGCCCTTCAAATTTTTTAAGGCTCTCGGGATTTTTTCTTAAGTTTGAAAAAATAACGTCTTTTTCAATGTCAAAAAATTCCGCTCTTATTTTTTTGTCAGGTTCGGTAATGGAAACAAACTCGCTTTTTTCAAAGTTTTCAGACAATATTTTTTTAATTTCGCTGCGCTGAGAAGAATCTAAATCTCCGTAATAATAAACGTAATGAGATTTAAAATAGCATTTATAATAAGTGTCGCCTTTATCTATATTTGCCATTATTTTTTTGGCGGCTTCGTCGGCAGACATTCCGGCTTGTTCCGCCTGATACTTAACAAGGCTCTTAAGCTGTTTTAAAGCTTTTGCAGAATCTCCGTCAAGAGTTATCTCTTCGGAAACAATGCCGTCAAAAACATTTTTAAATTCTTCTTTAACTACCGGGCTGTTTATGCCGTATTTAAAAAGGTCAAATTCTTCTTCTTTTAAAAGCATTCCTTTTTCAACAAAAGATGAAACGCCCGCGCGGTCTTTTAAATTGTCGGTAACCACATATTTAGTATAGTAAATAACCTTTTCCAAATCGGAAATTTTCATATTGAGAAGAATGCCGATTCTTGACGGAGGCTTTCTTAAAAACCATAAATGCGCAACGGGAACGGCCAAGTCTATGTGTCCGAATCTTTCTCTTCTGACTTTTGATTCGGTAACTTCAACTCCGCATCTGTCGCAGATAGTTCCTTTGTGTTTTATGTATTTATATTTTCCGCAATGACATTCCCAGTCTTTTGTGGGACCGAAAATTCTGTCGCAGAATAAGCCGTCTCTCTCCGGTTTAAAAGTTCTGTAATTTATAGTTTCGGGCTTTTTTACCTCGCCGTAAGACCATACTCTTATTTGATCCGGACTTGCTACGGTAACTTTGACCGCGTCAAAATTGGTAAAGTTAAGGTTGCCGTTTTTCTTTTTAGTGCTCTGAAAATTTATTTTGCTCATTTTTTATTTACCGCGCCCTTCGTTTTTTCTTGCGTATCCGAGGAAACTTCGTTTCCTAAAAGTTCAACGTTAAGTCCCAAAGCTTTAAGTTCGCTTACTAAAACTTTGAAAGATTCCGGAACTCCCGGTTCGGATATCGACTCGCCTCTGATGATTGAGTCATACATCTTGACTCTTCCGTCAACATCATCGGATTTTACGGTTAAAAATTCCTGCAAAATATGCGCCGCGCCGTAACCTTCAACAGCCCAAACTTCCATTTCGCCAAATCTCTGTCCGCCAAACTGCGCTTTTCCTCCCAGCGGCTGACGCGTAATTAACGAATAAGGGCCTGTCGATCTGGCGTGCATTTTATCTTCAACCAAATGATTGAGTTTCATAACGTACATAACGCCGACCGTTACTTTTTCCATAAACGACTCGCCCGTTCTTCCGTCGTACAAAGTAACTTTGCAGTCGCTTGTCGGAAGGCTTTCCTGTATATATTTGCCAAGAGCTTCTTCAAGCTCGCGTCCTTTTAATCCTCTTGCAATAAGCAGTTTTTTCTTTTCGTCTAAAAGTTTTGCTTTCGCTTTTTCAATGTATTCCTTTATCTGTTCTTCGCTTGCTCCGTCAAAGACCGGAGTTATCATCTGCGTGCCGTCAAGCTCTTTGCCCGCCCAGCCAAGCATAATTTCAAGCAGCTGACCTACGTTCATACGGGAAGGAATAGCCAAAGGAGAAAGAACGCAGTCAACCGGAGTGCCGTCGGGAAGACGGGGCATGTCTTCAACGGGCAGTATTCTTGCCACAATGCCTTTATTGCCATGCCGTCCGGCAAGTTTGTCTCCGACCTGAACTTTAAGTTTTGCCGCTATATAAACTTTAACTATTTTGTTGACGGAAACAGGCAGTTCGTCGCCTTTTTTAAATCTCTCTTTTTCCGTTTCGTAATTTTGTTTTAACAGATCTTCTTTAACGCTGTAAAAAGCTTCTATTTTTGAAGCTTCGACCTTACCGGCCTTTGCAAGCTGTTCTTTTTTATCTTTGCGAAGCTTGCTTTTAGCGGCTTCGTAAATGTCGTGCATCTCTTCCTGTTTCTTTTTCTTTTCTTTATCCGTAAGTTTTTCAAGCCTTACAAAAGTTCTTACGCCGACTACTTTGCCCGAAACTCCGGGAGGAACTCTCAAAGACGCATCCTGAACGTCTTCGGCTTTTTTGCCGAAAAGCACTCTCAGAAGCCTTTCTTCCGGAGTAGTTTGCTGTTCTCCTTTGGGAGCGGTTTTTCCTACGAGTATGTCGCCTCTTTGGACCATCGAACCGACTTTTATAACTCCGTCTTCGTCAAGATTTAAAAGATCTTCCGAACCCACGTTTGGAATATCTTTCGTTATTTCTTCCGGTCTGCCTTTAGTTTCTCTGGCCTCCGTCTGAAATTCTCTTATATGAATAGAAGTGAACTTATCGTCTTGTATTAACTTTTCCGACAGCAGCATAGCGTCTTCAAAATTGTAACCGTCCCAAGGCATGTAAGCCACGAGAAGATTTTGCCCTAAAGCAAGCTGTCCGTCTTTGGTCGCAGGACCGTCTGCTATTATCTGACCTTTTTTTACCTGATCTCCAAGCTTAACCAAAGGTTTTTGATCTATGCACGTATCTTGATTTGAACGCGCGTATTTTCTGAGCCTGTAAACTTCTATTTCTCCGCTTTTTGAATATACGAGTATTTCGTCGGCAGAAACCGACATAACTTCTCCGTCTGTTCTTGAAACCATTACTACCCCGGAATCTCTTGCGACTTTTTCTTCAATACCGGTTGAAACCAACGGAACTTCAGTAACGAGAAGAGGAACGCCCTGACGCTGCATGTTGCAGCCCATCAAAGCGCGGTTTGCGTCGTCATGCTCTAAGAAAGGTATAAGACCGGCCGAAACCGATATAACCTGCATGGGAGAAATATCCATATAATCAACTTTTGCCGGCGGCTGAAATACAAATGAATCGGATTTGCGTCCGTGTACGGAATCTGACAAAATGCCGCCTTTTTGATCTAAAGGAGTGTTGGCCTGAGCCACAAAAAATTCGTCTTCTTTATCTGCGGTCAAATATTCAACTTTTTCAGTCGCTTTACCGCCTTCAACTTTTTTATAGGGAGTTTCTATTAAACCGTAAGGATTTACTCTTGCAAAAGTAGCAAGCGAAGTTATAAGACC
>JAISRM010000286.1 GCA_031273645.1 Endomicrobium sp. | reverse complement strand
AAGAGAGCAGAGAAAAGCGTATAACGTCAGCAAGCTTATAGAAAAAGTAGAGTCGCTTCCTGCTTCTGCTTTTAAACACTATAATGCCAAGCAGCGTTCCGATATATTAAAGAAAGGACGCGCATATGTGTCTAAATCAGAAGAAGAAGTTCTAAAGAAGGTTGCCGGCAACACGTTAAATGATTTAAAAATTATGCTTAAAAATGAAGCGTCCGGCATTAAAAAAGACGACGCTTATCTGCTTAGAGAACTTGCAAGAAACAAGTACGACGTTAAAAAAACTTTTGATATTATAAATTCCGGCGCGCCGGAAGACTTTTCCCGTCAGTTTGTAAACCCGAATGAATTATTTTCCGACGCGCGCGAAATTCTTGCTTTGTGGCTTTCTGAAGATTATGTTTTATCAAGCAAGATAGAAAAAAGCATGCTTGAGTATTTTGCCTCCAACAAAACTAAGGATTTTTCGCGTCAGGATTGGACAAAAGAGCTTCTTAACCGGTTTCAAAGAGATATTATAGTAGAAGCTTTGCTTAAGCACAAAGATGAAAAGACAATAAGTTTCGGCGAAAGTTTGCCGCCGGCGCTTCTTACTTTGGCTTCGGCTTTGCCTTATGGCTGGGGACAGCTTGTAAGAGCCGCTTCAACCGGAGTTGAGATTGTTAAACCGGGAACGATTAGCGGTTTTAGCAATAAGCTTAATCAGAGAGGTTATGAAGTTTTTGATCCTGTAAAAGACGATTTGCTTAGGGCTTTGCATTTGTCGGAAAACGATTTGAATGTTTACGATTTGTCCGATGAAAAGAAAATAATGGACTGGATTGATAAAAAAGAAAAGGAATATATTATACAACTTATAAATGAAAAAGCCGGACGGGAACTTGGTTTTTCAAATATATCAAATAACCTTGCAAACAAAATAGTAAAAGAGTATGAGTATGAGATAAATTCCGATAAAAGCGCCGAAGTAAACTCGTTATGGGACGCAAATAAATCGGATATTTATAGTGAAGCTTTAGAATGGTTTGTCGTCAAAGTCGGAATCGAAGCCGGATATTCCGATCCCATATATACCAAGTCCGCAGAATACAAAAAAGAAAAAGCGCAAGAATATTTTGACGCCATGAACAGCGCCGCAGATAAGCTTGCGGCTTTATATGGTCAAAATGATGAAATACCCAAAAATGCGCAAACGGCTCTTAAAAAAGCGGCCGCGCTAAAAGATACGATTATACGTGAAAGAATAAAGGCGTTAAATAAGCTTATAAAAAAAGAAAAGACAGGGGAAAAGTCAGTTTATTATAAACAAAGCGAGCTTTTGCGCGCAGCGCTTTCAAATTACAGTTATGACGTCAATAGAACTTTTGCCGCTTTAAAAGAGTCGCAATTTGCCGCTGTGTCCGTTTCTGTTGAAGCGACGCCTGAGCAAGATAGCGCTCCTGCAGTTTCATACGCGCAAATAAACGCGCAGAAAGAGCAGAAAGAAGAATTTTTGGAATCGCTAAAAGACGCTGTAAAAGCCGCTGCGCCCGACTACGAAATACCTGCGGATGTTTTAGAGCAGATAGGCAAATATTTCTTTGCCTATAGACACGGAGATTTCCAGACGGCAAAAGACATGTCGATTCTTCTCATTATTAAAGAAGTTTTGGCTTTGGAACTTGACAAAGATTCTGCTGATATTTCAATAATAAGCGAGTTGGCTTCTATATCTGATATAGCCGCCAATGTGCATGCAGGCTTTGCAAAATCTGCTCAGGGTATTTTGTTAGAAGACGATATTAAAAAATCTCAACAGCTTGTTTTGGAACTCAAACAGCTCGTATCGGAAAATAAAACTGTCGAAGCCGGCGAAAAAATTGCGGCTTTGAGAGCCATATACAAAACAGCGGCGCAAAAAGCGGTTGAAGTTCATTCGATTGCAAACAAAAATATTTTAAAATCGCTGAATTATTCAAACGATAATAATATTTTGCGGCATATTGAAGCCGTAATAGAACTTTTGAAAATTGAGAAAGATCTTGCCGTTCTTAAAAACGAACTGAATGAGGCGGAGAACATTCTTGCTTTTCAACAGCAGACTGCCGAAGATTTTGAGAACCTCTACGATCGTATTTCGTCTTTTAATCTGGCCGCAGCGCAACCGGCTGCAGAAGCCGACGCTTCTACGGCGCATGTTGACATTAAAGCGCTTTCCGAAGAAGAACGTTCGTCTGCCGTAAACGATATTATCGCGCAGCTTAAAGATTTTCTTCCGGCAAGTTATTCCGGTCCTTCTACGCAATTAAGGCTGCAAATACTCAAAGATTACGCTTTTAATAAAGACAACCCGGATTTTGACCGGCAGACGTGGATACAAGAAGCCGTTTCTAAATTTACATTCTCGCTGCTTTCCGACGCTTTGGTTAAGGAAATGAGCAAATCGGTTAAAGAAGCGGACGTTTTTGAAACTGAAAGGCTTATTGCAATCGTTGAATATTTGAATTCTGAAAACGGCGGACAGGAACTAAGCCAGGTTGAAAAGGCCGCATTAGACAACAGAAACGATTTTATACTCAGAGCCGCAAGCGCCGAAAGGCCCGAGCAGGCGCGCAAAAATGAAATAGAAATAGTAAACGGCGCGTTAGAAAAGCTTGGAATTGAAAGTAATGCCGAGCTTTCCGAAGCTTTTAAGTCCGCTATTGTTAAAGAATATTTTAAGGAATATTTTGAACAATGGAATTTAGGTTATGAAGACAAAGACGATATAAATAATAACCTTGCGCAAAAATATAAAACCGACGTTTTTCTTGATCTCCTGATTGCCGAAGTGTTTTCTCAAAATCCGTCTGTCGATAAAATAGCCTCTCTTTTGGAGAAATTGGGAAAAAGTTCTAATTTCTATTCCGCTTCAACGCTTGAACTTATTATAGAGCGCGCAAATGCCATAGCTGCAAACAAAGGTTCGGATTTTACCGACGAGGAAAAGATTGATCTGCTAAACCGGACGAAAGTTGTCGTCAATAACAACGACGAAACGGCGCGGATCCTTTACGAAATATTTAAAGCGGCAAAAAAAAATCTTCCCGACACTTTTATAAAAGACGCTATAGAGTACCTTAGGCCTTTGGGAGCTGTAAGAATAAGCTACAACCATCGTTTTGGAAGCGTAACGTTAAGCGGTTTAACTAATTTCCAGACATGGAGTATAAATCTTACGCTTACCGCCGATACAAAAGAAATATTCAAAGAACTTAAAAATCAGCTTTTTGGCAAAGATGAAAAAAACGATTCTCAAAACGCAAATCAAATTATGGCAAACGATGAGGATATGCTGCGCAGCTTAAATAAAGCCGTAACAGATGCGCTTGCCGATTATTTGCCGAAGGGTTTTGAGTTGTCTGAAGAATTGAAAAATCGTTTAATGCAAGCTTTAAAGAAAGAGGTAGCCCAAAATAACGGAAGCCAAAACAGTTCTTCGCAAGTCTCGCCAAGCGCTTCAAGTTCAAGGTCTTCTTCAGGCAGATCTGCTTTAATTTCTACAGATTCACAACAAGATTCAGCGCCGGCCGCTTCGGAAACAGCCGATAACACGGACATTTCTTTAGCCGCTCTTGCCGCTAAAGTTATATATCAGCATCAGGTTGACATTCTTTCGCAGGCTTTGTCAGAGCAGATGAGTGATCCCGAAGCAAATATTTCAAATATAGAAAAAATATTTAAAGGTTTGGGACAGGCTTACGGATCTTTAAGTTCCGCTGATCAGGCTGCTCTTGGAAATTTAATTTCCGAAACTATTGAGACACTCAAAAAAGCCGGAATTTCTCAGTACGACTTAGACAGGCTTGAAAAAGCATTCAGCGATAATAAGCTTAAGATTCAAACGCGCGCGCTACAGGGGGAGCTTGCCGAGTTAAGAGACCTTATAATTGAAAAGGGTTTAGCGAATTTTTACAATGAGATGTTCGGATTTGATCTTAATGAGGATAGCCAAAGAGCTTATGACATGTTGTCAACTTTGCTTTATCCGCAAGGCTACCCTAAGCAAACTCCGGCAGAAGCTGTAGCTTTGATGTCTGACATAGCAACCTTGCATGGCAAAATAGCCAACTTAAGTGAAGAAGAGAAAGCTAATGTATTAAGAGCTCTTAGTATTAGCAAATTATCAAGTGTTGCCTGAT
>JAISRM010000284.1 GCA_031273645.1 Endomicrobium sp. | reverse complement strand
AAACATGGATTCCCGTTTTCACGGGAATGACAGATCGGTGAAACATGGATTCCCATTTTCATGGGACAGACACAAACAAAACAGACACAGTCTGTGTTCCATAAAACAGGCGAAGCCTGTCCCGTTTTCATGGCAATGACAGACCTTGTAAAAACAATTGACAAAACAGACGTAGTCTGTGTTCCATAAAACAAGCGAAGCCTGCCCATTTTCATGGCAATGACAGACACAAACAAAATAGACACTGTCTGCGTTCCATAAAACAGACTTATTAAGCTATACCCCGCAGCAAGCTGCGGGGTTAGCTAACAATTATTGCCATTTTACCATTTCGGGTATATACTGAACTTCTCCGCAGTATTGAGGAAGAACTCTTATTGTATAACCGCATTGCCCGACTTTACTTAAAGACATTTTCCCTTCATAAACATAATTATCGCCTTCTTTTGAAACGAGCCGCATTTCGTCAATCTCGGGTTCGCTGATAACCTGTTTTGAATTTATATATCCGCTAAAAACCTGAATGCTTACGTCTTCGGGCAAAATGCCTCCGAGATAAACTTTTGCCTGCACCGTCATGTCGCTTGCTATCTGTATGTCGCCTTTTACGTTATCGCGCGACGAAATGATTTTTATGCCGTTCCAATTTTTACTGAGATTTAAGAGCCTTTGCGCTTTCTTTTTTGCCGCAGAAAAATTATCTCTGCTCAATTTTAAATGTTCAAAAGCGGAAGGTATATAAAATTTCTTCACATACTCTTCTACCATTCTGTTTGTATTAAAAACAGGCCCCAGCGTTTGCATGGAAGTTTTCATCTTTTTTATCCAATCGCGCGGAATGCCGTCAAGCCCTCTTCTAAAATAAAGAGGTATTATTTCTTTTTCAAAAGTTTCATACATAGACTTGCTTTCAACTTCGTCCTGATATTCTCTGTCGTAATATTTGTCTATCGAGCCTATCGCCCAGCCGTTTTTACCGTTATATCCTTCGCACCACCAGCCGTCAAGAACGCTTAAATTTATAACTCCGTTGACGGCGGCTTTCATTCCGCTTGTTCCTGAGGCTTCTTCCGGTCTTAGCGGATTATTAAGCCAAATATCTGCTCCCTGCACGAGATAATGAGCGACATTCATGTCGTAGTCTTCCAGAAAAACGACTTTATGCTTTAGCTCATTATCTTTTGAAAGACTGACTATCGTTTTAATAATATCTTTTCCGTTATTGTCCTGAGGGTGAGCTTTTCCGGCGATTATAATCTGAACGGGATGTTCTTTATCTGTAAGTATTCTTTTGATTCTTTCAAAATCTCTGAATATAAGATTACCGCGCTTATAAGAAGCAAATCTTCTTGCAAACCCTATGGTAAGAGCTTCCGGATCAAGAACTTCGTCGGCGTAACTTACAGCTTTCGGGGAAAGTCCGCGCCTTTCAAGCTGATGTCTAAGCCTTTCTCTTGCAAAAGAAACGAGCCTTTCTCTTCTTCTCTCGTGGCTTCTCCACAATTCAGAATCAGGAATGCGCGAAACTCTGTCCCAAATAGTGTGATCGGCCGGCTCGTCTTTCCACGCCGAACCGAGATACCTGTCAAAAAGTCCGGAGAACTCGTAGGAGATCCACGTATTTGTATGAATGCCGTTTGTAATGTGCGTTATAGGAACTTCTTTTCTTGGCAGATCCGTCCAGATCTGAGACCACATGTCTCTTGAAACCGTAGCGTGCAGCCTGCTTACGCCGTTTGCCTTATTAGTCATGCGCAAAGCCAAAATAGTCATTGAAAAATTCGACGGGCTGTCGTTTTTGATTTCCTGAACCGGAAAAGAACCCAGCCTTAAAAATTCTTCTTTTGTAAACCCGAGTTTTTTAAGTATAGGATCAAAATATTTTAAAATCAGATCGTTGGCAAACATTTCGTTGCCGGCGGGAACCGGAGTGTGCGTCGTAAAAACCGTTCCGCTTTTGACAAGCTGAAAAGCCTCTTCAAAAGAAAGGCCGTTGTCTTCAATGTATTCTCTCATCTTTTCAAGAAGCAGAAACGCCGAGTGACCTTCGTTAATATGTATTACTTCAGGGCTAATGCCCAAAGCTTTAAGAAGTTTCAAGCCGCCCACGCCCAAAACTATTTCCTGCCTTATGCGCATTTCTCTGTCGCCGCCGTAGAGCTGTCCGGTTATTGTCCTGACATCTTCGGAATTCTTTTCAAAATCGGTGTCGAGCAAATATAAAGGAACCCTGCCGACCTGCAATTTCCACGCTCTTGCGTATATCGTATATTTAGGAGTGTCTATATTTATTATCAGCGATTCTCCCGACTGATTTGTTACAGGCTGCAAAGGCATGCGGGCAAATATATTTTCGCTGTACTCTTCCTGCTGCCAGCCGTCAATGCTGAGAAACTGTTTAAAGTAGCCGTATCTGTAGAGAAGGCCTACTCCTACAAGAGGAAGCCCCAAATCGCTTGCAGATTTTAAATGGTCCCCGGATAACACGCCAAGTCCTCCGGAATAGACGGGAATGCTTTCATGTATTGCAAATTCAGTCGAGAAATAAGCAAAATTCATATTTAAACATTCCGAGCACGAATCTTGAAACCACGTGTTCATCGTCATATATTTGTCAAGATCGCTTTTTACTCTTTCCATATGGGAAATAAAACTGTCGTCGGAAGCGACTTTTTCAAGGCGTTCCTGACTTACCATTCCCAAAATTCCTTTGGGGTTATGATACGATTCTTCCCACAAATCTCTGTCGAGCCTTCTGAAAAGTTCAACGGCGTCGCTGTTCCAGCACCACCACATATTATTAGCTATCGCAAGCAGAGGGTTTAATATTTCCGGCAAATTAGGAACCGTAACAAAAGTTTTTGCGTTTTTTGAAATAAAAGTTTCCTGCTGCTCGTTAAATAAATCTTGTTTCATGTTTGCTCCCAGAATTTTATTTTTATCCTTATAATAATATTAAACTTACGTTTTTTTGTCAAAATACCTTGCATTTAAATGCATCGCAGAAGCTGCGGCGTATCAGCTGCTAACTGTCAGCAACAGCTGTCAGCGGTCAACTGATTTTTTAAAAATGGATTCCCATTTTCATCTGAATTGACAGACACAAACAAAACAGACATTGAAAAACGATTGATAAAACTGACACTATCTGTATTCCATAAAACAGACGAAGTCTGGTTTGTCATTCCCGCGTTTTTTATATTTGTTCTTCCTAAGCAGCCTGCGCCCAAACGTTTTTATCGGGTGGGAATCCATGTTTGCTAAAAAATTATTTTTACATCTCGTTTTTAGTTTGTCATTCCCGCGTTTTTAATATTTGTTCTTCCTTAGCAGCCTGCGCCCGAGTGTTTCTATCGGGTGGGAATCCAAGTTTGCTAAAAAATTATTTTTACATCTCGTTTTAAAAAGAAATAATGTTAGAAAATTATTAATATTAAAAGTGGATTCCCATTTTCATGGGAATGACAGACACAAACAAAACAAACATTGAAAAACGATTGATAAAACTGACACTATCTGTATTCCATGTTTACTAAAAAATTATTTTTACATTGCGTTTTTAAAAAGAATAGGAATAAAAAAATATAAAACAAAAGTGGATTCCCATTTTCATTGGAATGACAAGCACAAACAAAGACACTGACTGTATTTCATAAAACAAGCGAAGCCTGTCCCATTTTCATGGTAATGACAAACCTTGTAAAAACAATTGACAAAACAGACGAAGTCTGTATTTCATAAAACAAGCTAAGCCTGTCCCATTTTCATGGCAATGACAAACCTTGAAACTGTTTTTATTCTACAAACACTTCGGTTCTTCTGTTTAACGCTCTTCCGGCAGCGGTTTTATTGCTTGCTACGGGCATAGACTCTCCAAAACCGACATATTCCATTTTTGAAGCCGGTATTCCGTTTGACAAAAATTCTTTATACACTGCCCGCGCTCTCCTTTTTGACAACAAAAGGTTCATGGCTCTTTTTCCGGTTGCATCGGCGTGTCCTTCTATGGTAATTTTTTTATAATTGTATTTTTTTATGTTCTTAACTTGGCGTTTAATGTTTTCTTTAGCCGTTTGAGTCAGCTCGAATTTACTCGTTTTAAAATTAGCCGCGTTAATGCTGAAAGACTGTATCATTTTCTTTTTTCTTCTGGCTTTAGCGTCGGCTATTTCTTTTGCGGTTACGCCGCTTTTGCCTTTGGCGGCTTGTATCTTTTTTTCTTGCGCGGCTGATTTTATTTCCGTTACGTCGTCAATGTAGAGTTCAACTATAACGCCTTGGCTCATGTCGCCGATTTCTTTTATATCGGCGGTCCTTATCGCTCCGCCGCCTATCGTTATCTCGCTGACATTTCTGTTGTCAACGCGGGCTCCGGCCTCTATTAACTCTTTAAGAAAACCTACCGCTTCCTCTTCTTTTCTAAACATAAAAATTCTTTTTACGTACTTAACAAGCCACACGCTGTCGGCGCCTTCTATTCCAAGCTGAGCGTACATATCCGGAGTTATTCTTATTTTTTCGTTTTCTTCTTTAAGTTCCCATATGGCGACGGCATCGCTGTCGTCGATAACAGAGGCTATTATAGCGTTTCTTTTGGCTTGCTTTGCTTCTTCCGGTATGCTTCTGAGTTCAGCGCAACCTCTGCCGGTTTCTTCTATTAAAACTCCCTCTTTCAAATTTCCCAATTTAGCGAGATTTCCTTCAAACGAAATTTTTCCGTCTGAGAAAATGCTTTCCTTTATATCTTTTGATTTCATCTTTAAAGCCGCTAAATATTTTTCGGCGCCTTTTCTCGAATTGAAAAAAAACACTCTGCCTTCGTCGTTATTGACGATATAAATCTTTTTTCTTTCCGCCAATTCCAGCTTGTCGGCAATATCCCGCCTTATATAAACGTTTCCGTTCTCGTCTCCGTCGGCTTCCCATATCTCGTACGCATAGTCTTTGTCGCCGGGATCTTGGCTGCCCAAACAATAAACGTGCGAAACGGCGATAAAAAACGCCGCAGCCGCAATAAATTTTAAAACAAATTTTACGCTATTATTCATATGCCCCTCCTTCAGCGCGCATATTGCAAAAATCTTTAAATACTCAAAGAATATCTTTCCCGACTGTTTTTTACATTATATCGCAATTAAGTTTAATTTACAACGAAGAGAAGCGCAAATGCCATAAAACATTTTTTACGTCGGTAAAATTTAAGGCTAAAAACATAAAAATCAGGCGGCAATAAAAAAACTCCGCAGGTTAAAACCCGCGGAGTTTTACGTTTTATTTTACGCCGTAAAATTATAAAGCAACGTATTTGGCTGTTTTTACTCCGGCTATTTTAGACAGTTTTAAAAGAGTGTCAGACGAAATTTCGCTGTCAACTTCTATTATGGTCAAAGCTTCCCCGCCGACGCTCTTTCTTCCGACGTTCATTCCGGCGATGTTTATGCCGCCGTTGCCAAGTTCCACGCCAACTTTGCCTACCACTCCGGGCTTGTCGTCGTTAATAATCAAAAGTTTTCCCGCCGACGGCACTACATCGACGTTTAATCCGTTAATATTGACGATTCTTAAATTATTGTCTCCAAAAAGCGTGCCGGCCATTACATATTCGCCTTTGTCGGTAGTTATTTTCGCGCGTATAAGCCCTGAATATTTTTCAATATCGCGCTCGATAACTTCTTTAACTTTTATTCCTCTTTCTTTTGCGATGATAGGAACGTTTACCGAATTTACTTTTATATCAAGAATCTGCCCTAAAAGCCCTTCAAGATAAGCCACTGTAAGAGGATTGGTGTTAAAATTTGAAATGTTGCCGAGATAGCTTATTTCAACGTCTTTTATGCCCCCTTCGGCAATCTGACCCTGAAAGGAACCTATTTTTGAAGCAAGCTCTATGCACGGTTTCATTTTTTTATAAGTTTCCCAATCAACTGTAGGAACATTGACGGCGTTTCTTATAAGCCCTTTGGTAAAAAAATCAATTATTACTTCGCTCATTTCCTGGGCTATTTTGACCTGAGCTTCTTCCGTAGAAGCCGCAAGATGAGGAGTGGCTATAAGATTTTCTGTAGAAACAAAACTCCAGTCTTCCGGAGGCTCTTTTACAAAAACGTCAAGAGCCGCTCCGGCGACCTTGCCGGATTTTAAGGCTTCAGCCAAATCTTTATCGTTAATGATGGCGCCTCTGGCGCAATTTAAAATTCTGACTCCGTCTTTCATTTTGGCTATATTGGCCGAATTTATTATGCCTCTTGTGTCGTCGGTAAGAGGAGAATGTATAGACAGATAATCGGCTTTTGCAAAAACATCGTCAAGAGAGGTCAGTTCTATGCCGTTGCTTTTTGCAAGGTCGGCGCTTGCAAAAGGATCGTAAGCTGCAACTTTCATGCCGAAAGACAACAATCTTTTTGCAACTTCCGTGCCTATTCTTCCAAGACCTATAAGACCTAAAGTTTTGCCGAAAAGTTCGTTGCCCATAAACTTTTTCTTTTCCCATTTGCCGGCTTTCATAGATACGCAGGCTTCGGGAAGATTTCTCGCCATAGAAAGCATAAGCCCGACGGTGTGTTCGGCTACGGAAATAGTATTTCCTCCGGGAACGTTTGCCACGACTATGCCTTTTTGCGTGGCTGCGGCTTTATCGACATTATCTACTCCGGTTCCGGCGCGGCCTATAAATTTCAGCTTGTCTGCCGCCTCAATAATATCGGCGGTAACCTTTACTTCCGAACGTATTAAAAGCCCGTCGTAATCTTTTATGAGCTTTTTAAAATCTTCGGGAGAAGGTTTCTCATGAACCTCAATTTCAAAATCTTTATTTGCAAACAGCGTCTCAAGCCCTTCCTGACTGTTGTAAGTCATTAAAATTTTATACATTTTATTCCCCTTCCTAATCCGGCTTTTTAACTGCTCCGATTGTTTCTAACATTATTTCTTTTCAGACTTCGTCTGTTTTATGGAACACAGGCAGTATCTGTTTTGTTTGAGTCTGTCATTCCCATGAAAATGGGAATCCATTTTTAGTATTAATATAGTTTCTAACATTATTTCTTTTAAAAACACAATGTAAAAAGAATTTTTTAGTAAACTTGGATTCCCGTTTTCACGGGAATGACAAACTGAAAGACATTCTGATACGACAGGCTTCGCCTGTTTTATGAAACACAGACTGCGTCTGTTTTGTTCGTGTCTGTCATTCCCATGAAAATGGGAATCCATTTTTAGTATTAATATAGTTTCTAACATTATTTCTTTTAAAAACACAATGTAAAAAGAATTTTTTAGTAAACTTGGATTCCCG
>JAISRM010000053.1 GCA_031273645.1 Endomicrobium sp. | reverse complement strand
AATCACGGCAGACGGAGCGTAATCGGCTCCCAAAAACAGCGCGACTATATATTCAGAGCTTAAAAATAATAAGCACGAAGCGCAAAAAGCCGCGCCCGCGACCAAAGCGCTGTAAGTTTTTAAAAAATGCAAAGCCTGAGTTTTTGAATTAACGGCAAGCCGGCTCATATACGGATAAGCGGCCTGAACGACCGGCTCAAAGATAGCCTTAAGCGGAAATAAAACGCTAAGCGCCGCCCTGTAATAGCCGACTGCGGCATTATTAGCTATAAACCCGAGAACAAAAACGCCGACGCAGGAATATGCGTTAGACGCAAAATCCGAAATAAAATAATGCCAGCTTCTTTTAAAATGAAATTTTATTTTGTTTAGCGGCTGCAATTTAAAACAGACCCCGAATTTTTTGCGTATTATCGCAAGGCTTGCCGCGCCTATAATAAAATAACATAAAGCGTCCAGAAGAGGAACGTAAATATAATCGCTTTCGCTCTTTACGAAAATGAAAATTCCCAAGACGTAAAGAGTCTGAAGAATTACGGTAAGCCATGCAAAGTATTTCATTTTTTCATAGCCCTGAAAAAACCAAAGCGTAAAAAATATGTCGGCGTAAACCATTAAAAACGCAAAAACAAAAACCGTTTTCTCATGCGACAGCTGCGGTATTAAAAATAAACAAGCCCCAAATACGCAGGTAACGGCGGCTGCCATAACGGCTTTAATAATTATAGCGCATGAAAAAATTTCGCAGACTTTGTCCGCGTCTTTTTTAAACACCGCTATTCCTTTGACGGCCGAATAAGAAAAACCGTAATCGGCAAAAATGGCAAATAACTGCGCAAAGGCTATGGCAAAAGCCGTAAGACCGAATTTTTCCGGCGACAATACTCTTACAAGGTAGGGAATGGGAATAAACGGTATGACAAACTGCGCGATTTGCAAAACGGTAAGATAATACCAATTTTTAAAAAGTTTTTTTTTGCCTTTATAAACTATTGAAGATTGTTTTATTTCCATAAATATTAAATATTTAAAAACGGGCGCCAGCCCCTATCTGATTTCCTTAGCTACTTCGGCCGTTAAAAATTCGTGAATTTTTACCATTGCAAAAGTGTCTTGAGCGCAATATTTCAGCAGGCTTTCTTTTGTAGTTTTTATTTTTTCTTCGTCATAAAGACCCATCGCCATAAAAGCAAAAGCCGCGGCTGCGTCGCCGCCGGCGCCTATCTCAAGACCTTCGTAATTCATATTTGCAATCATCACCGGCAATACTTTTTTAATAGAAGAACGCCCGTGAAAATTTATGTCGTAATAATTTTTCCTTACTATAACTTCAAGATCCGTGATTCTTGCGGCTATTTTAAGAAGTTTTTCGCTTAAATCGCTAAACATTGAAGCAAGCCTTAAAATCGCTATTTTCTCAAAATTTGCATACGTTATTATGCTTCCTTCTTCCCCGAGATACTGCGTTAATTTTTCGGCTATTTCAAAACGGCAGTCTTTCGTATGGTCGGCAATATATTCAAAATGATCGCAAACAGTTCCCATTGAAACGCTTTTGTCTATTGAAAACTGCGTAAGAAGCTGCGTATGCGGAGCAATATCAGGATACAAAGGCATTATTGTCGTAACAGATTCAAAATCAAGATAATAATAAGGAGGTTTTATTAAATCAAGCTCGGTTTGAAGATTTTGCGAAATATAAGAGCCGCCGCTTAACATGCTGTTTTTAACTATTTGCTGCATCGGCGTAAGCTCGTAAGAATCCGGTATTTTATCCACAGTGTCTGCGCCCATCTCGATAAGCTCGTTAAGCTGCAAAACCGAAAGTCTTGGCAAATTAAATATATGATCTTTGACGTCTTTTCCCATACAGCCGTCAAATAACGGGCAGTTTTTGCAATTTCTCCTTAAAGACGGTTCCGGCATTAAATCGGATTCAATTTCCCGCGCGGCGCTTTCTGAGATTTCAAGAAATTCCTGCGTTTTAAGAGATACTTTCTGCGTGCAGTCAACATAGGAAAAAAGTTTTGACGAATCCATTCCCAAACGGTATTCGTTTGAAAGGTGCATCAAAACCGCTTTATTTATTTTAAGTCCGGATTTCTGAAGAACCATAGAGCTAAAAGACATGTCGTAAACGTATTTGGCTTTATATTTGCTTCCGGATTTTACTTCATAGAGATTCCAAGAACCGTCGTCGTTTCTCTCTATGGCGTCGCATCTGAGGCAGTATCCGCCGGATATAAAAGAAGCTTCGAGGATTATTTTATTTTGGGGATTTTGCAAAAGCTCGCCGGTATAAGCGGCTGATTCCAAAATGCCGGACTTTTGCGCGTTTTGCGCGCCGGCAAACAAAGAGCGCGAAATTTTATGAACTTGTTTTCCTTCAAAAACAAGAAGTTCGTTGTTTAGCCCTTCAAGTCTTGGAAGCATGCCTCTTTTTGTTTTCCAGCCCAAAACCGGACATGACGTATAATTTAAAAAAACAGTTTTATTTACATAATTCATTTTAATTGCCCGCCGCCCGCAGAGTCGCGGTTTTTGTCGTATTGTACCATATCGGCATGATTTTGTAAGCTATATATTCAAGAAACAATAAACTCATTAGAAACAGTCTTTAATGGCTATGGGTTACCACAATCTTATCACATTTCAGAGTATTATACTGTTGCAGAAAAAAGCCTCATTGAAAAACTCTTTAATGACTATAAAATACCTAAATTGATTGATTTAAACCTATATGCTAAATTTAACACTAACAGAGCCTATTATCTGTTCCAAGACAACCTTACCCGTGAATGTATAGACAAAAATATTACAGATATCAAAGAAGCTCAAATAATATTCAATAAACTCGTTGATAAGCATAATTATCATTCAATCAACGCAATATCGCAAGAACCGCCTTGTTTGAAGATTAAAAATGATAATAAAGTATGGATAAAGCCTCATAAACAGGAAATATAAATGACTAAAGTTTATAATTTTTAGAGATTATGATTTTAGCCTTTTTATAACAACATTTTCAGCCATTTTAAGAGCAAACAAACATACTCTAATTTTGTATTAGAATATTTTTGAATTTTACTCTTAAGTAAAATTATTATTCCAATTCCTTAACTTCGTTATATAAATTTAATAAACTTTCATAACCAGTATCTAATATCGGTTCATACATAAAAGCATTCAAGTGTATATTTTCTGGAGTTATTAAATGAACTCTTGTAAGTATATCTTTATTCTTG
>JAISRM010000228.1 GCA_031273645.1 Endomicrobium sp. | reverse complement strand
CCTTTACAGCAAGAAGAAACTTCTGCCGATATAAGCATTGATGATCTTGCAAGGCAAATGGCGCAGGCTTTATACGGATCTGTTGACGAAACAAGGCTTGCAGGTCAGCTTAAGTTTGCAAATAAACTTGCAGACGGATATGTGATGGCTTTGGCGACGGCAGGAGGAAAGTCGCTTGGTTCAATAATTTCAATGCTGAAAGTTTTACAAAATAATAAACAAGCCGGTAAATCAGATAATTTTATTTATTTTACCTCAAAAACTCCGGAACTTATTTCAAAGGCAAGAAGCGAACTTATTACTGTTTTTGAAAGATTTAGAGAAGAGTCTGAAAAAGATTCTAAAAACCCGCTTATAAACTTTCTTATTGATCTTCAAAAGCAAGAGCAAGAGCAAGATAAAAAGACTAAAGACGGTTATAAAGTCAGAACAAAAATAGGATTTATAGATGACAATAATAAAACGCAAGGGAAAGTATATGATTTTATTACGGGGCAGGAAACAACCGTAAGCATAAAAGAATTATACGACCAATCATTGTTTGTTTACGGTTCTTTTGAAGGGCTTACATGGACAAAACAAGCCGACGACGTAGCTGTTAACACTGAAGATATTATCATTAAAAGAAAGTACAATCTTTTTGCAGACGAAGCTCAGTTTCTTAAAGATTTGTCAAAAATTTCTACATCCGGCAATGAAACGGATACAGAAGCCGGAAACTTTTCGTCTATTGTAGATTTTACCGTTGAATTATTAATGGGAAGCAAAACGAAGAAAAATTCCTTTACTCCGAGTGATTTCAGCTTGCATGAGAGTAAAGAACCACACATAAGCGATAGATACTTTTTCAATAAAAAATTTAATGAATCTTACAAAGAGGCCAAAGAGAGACTGAAAGGCGCAGGAGTCTCTCTGTCAAGAATGCAGTGGCAGCAAATGCTTCAGGATGCGGCCACCGCTGTTTATACCTATCATGAGGGAGTAAAATATACCGTCGGCAAAGATGAAAAGGGCTATGATAAAATATTTATTGAAACGCAGTCCGGAAATTTCAGCGCAGTTCAAAAACTGTCAAGATTACAGGGTTTTCTTGAAGCAAAGATAATAATAGACGCAAATAAAGAAGTCGCAAAGGGTAATTTTGAACATCGTACGCAATACACGCTTGAAAGCGGCTCAATTACCGGAGATAACGCTACAAAGTATGCAGACAGCGTGCATATGTTTACGGGGTCGGTTTATGAAGCGCAAATACTTGCCGACAGTATCGGTAAAAATTTTGAAAGTCTTGACGGAGCCGGTTCCAAAGCTTCTTTGCTTAGAAATACCGTATATTCAAATTTTATAGAGCAAATGGACGATGAGACAAGAAGATTTGTCAAATCATTTTTTAAGTATTTTACCAATGATAAGGGAAAGCCAAACCATACTTTGATTTTATCCGTTGACAGTATGAACAGGGTGCCGATGTATTTTTCTTCTATATTAAGTTATATAAACGATTTTACTTCTTCTGAAAGCGGAGTAAAAATACATATAGACGGATTTTCCGGCTTTGATGAATCAATCAAACAACAGATAAAAGAATTTGACGAGGCTAAAAAAACATTTGAGAGCAATATAGCAGGTATGAGTAAAATTGAGTGGGAACAAAAGTACGCGCAAGAGTATAATGCTCTTTATGAAAAAGCAAACGAGTTGTTTTTACTTTTTAGAGGGCTTAATCAAACGACGGCCGAACAAATAAAAGGCGAAATACGAAATTTAGAGGGCATAGTAACAATACTGGGAGACACGGAGCTTGTAAAAAAATATAAAAACGAAAAAAGCAACTTAGAAAAAACTTTAGATAAATTAAAAAAAACTTTAGACAAATTAAAAGCAGAAGGTAAAAGTTTAGAATATTTACAAAAAATAAAAGAGTTTTCAAATTTAGAGGAAAGAATCAACTTTTTAGACAACATTTTAGAGAAAGACTTAGAACAAAGGAAAAAAGAATTATCAGATAAACAGCGCGACTTGGCGATACTTCCTGTTGCAAAACTGATGTTGAGCGCTTTATATGAAGATTCGGATATAGATACTTTATTGCAAAATGCAGGCAAAACTCCGGTAATGGCTATAGTAACGAAATATGCCACTACGGGAACGGATATTAAAGTTGAAAGAAACGGAGCAGTTGAAGCCGTAAGCGTTTTTCAAACTAATAATAAAGCAAGCGAAGAGGATAATTATCAGGCTATTAGCAGAGGTTCAAGAAATGCGGAAAATCCCGGTTTTGCCGAAGACAGTATAAATATAGATGATTTTCTTGACGATCTTTCCGTAGATAAAAACAGAGAGTACCTTGCGCAACTTAAGCAGCTTGCTCAGGAAGCCAAAGAAAAGAGAGAGAAATCTTTAGAGGAAGCAAAAAAGATAATAAGAACTCTTCTTGGCGAGACAAACATAGAAATAACGCTTGCAATAGAAGCGATAACGGATTTTGAAGATATTTATATTTTTGGTGATAATCTTAACGAGACAGCAAAAGAGGCGTATCTCGGAAAATTAGCAGACAGCCTTAAGGGGATAAAGAATAAGCATGCTGACAGATTTAATGCGGATTTCCAAGAAGATACCGTTGATACGGCAAGCGATAATGTACAAAATTTAATGCTTTTGTCATATGAAAATTCGGCAAATAATTATAATGAGGCAAATCCTGTAAACGATTCAAGAGGTTTTTACCGCAGAGACAGAGACAGCAGCAAAACTTTGTCGTTTATAAGATATATTTTATCCGAGAAGAATTTACAAAAGAAAAATTCAAGATTTGCAGCCAACAGAGAGGATGAGAAGTTTAGAAGGGAAACGCCAAAATATAAATATAAATCCCCTTGGGCGCTAAAAGAAGCGATCAAACAGACATATATGTCTAAATGGGAGTGGCTTAAGAGCTTGTCGTCAAGAAAATACAGCCAAGAAGAAATAACGCAAATTGAAGAAGCCGGAAAACATATAAAAGAATATATTAATAATAAGAAGAATGCTTCTGAAATTGATTTGTCGGTGGAAGAATATATTAAATACCTTGCCGAATGTGATTTAGATTCTTTGCAAGAAAAAGAAACGCGTCTAAAACAACTTATAGAAACAAGCCGCAAAACAAAAGCCGACTTAGATGCAAAACTGGAAAAAGATTTGCAAAAGTATTCTGGTAATGATGATTCAGGTTCTTTGAAAGAAAAATCCATACTTATAGAAACAAGTCTCGCAACAAAAGCCGACTTAGATGCAAAACTGCATGAAGATTTGCAAAGCTATCTTGCCAATCTTGAAGATTACGAAGTCGGTGAGAAATATATTGATTTTCAAAGACTTAAAGCTGCAGGAAGATACGCTAAAATACATATTGGAGAAGACTCTGAAGATTTTGCAAAGAATAATCTGAGCAAGATAGAAGAGTTGGAATTTAACATTATTATTTGGGAGCGTATTTTTAAGCCTCGTATAGATAAATTAGAAGGAGAATTAAAAGACAAAGCAATAAAAGACATTCAAGAGAAATTATTGAGTGGAAACAATAAAGAAATAGAGGATTTGAGGAAACTTACGGCTGCATTTATCAAAAATCTTTTTGACAAATTAAGCGATGTTGAAGCGGGGCAGCGGTATCTTGAATATCAAAGGACTAAAATTATAAGAGGACTTAACACTGAATACGCTAAAGAAAAAAGCAAATATGAGCAGGAAAGTTCAAAATTGCAGATGTTGTATTCTTCGTCAAAATTTAGAGCGCAGGTAAGATCTTTAACGCAGTCTCTTGAAGGAGCAAAAGCAAGGCTGTTTAATTCAGTATTTAACGGCAAAATACAAGCTAAAGACGCTGAGTTGAGACAAAATTTACAGAAAATTTTTGATGGAATTTATGCTCAAGCTCAGGAGAGACACAACGAGAATATTAATATTAACTCTAAAGATTCACCCGCTGCCAAAGAACTCGATTCTAAAGCTTCATCCGTCGTTAAAGAATCTGATTCTAAAGATTTATCCGCTGCCAAAGAACTCGATTCTAAAGATTCATCCGTCGTTAAAGAATCTGATTCTAAAGATTCAATCGCTGTCAAAGAACCCGAATTTAATAGACCCATTCCTATCCGCATTAACACAAAGAAAGCGCCTTCGCAAAATAAGGCGGCTAAGGTTTTTGCAAAGATTATAGATTTTTTGTTTCAATTTGCGCCGTTGGTATTTTTGGCGCTGTCGGCCGGCGCAGTAGTTGGAATTGTAGCTTTAATAGGAAGCATAAGCGCTCTTTCTCTTCCTGTTATCCTTATTATAGGGGGAATTTCAGTACTGCTATTAGGCGTAAATGCATATTATAAAAAATCCTATACGGACAGATATATCGCTTATAAACAACAAAAAGAAGGGTATGAAAATGCATCTGTTGAATTTGCTTCAACAGGAGATAGGTCTTTATTGAAAAAAGCGTCCATAGGGCTGCTGTATAAAATTGCCGCAAGCGCATCAGGTATCGGATATTCCGGCGCGGCTATAGCGCTTGTAGTAGGCGCAGCAATGATTTATGCCGGCGGCGCTGTAGTTTCTTTGGGTATTATCGCTTTAATCGGCGCGGCGGTTTTTTCTTTGTTTGGTTTGATTGCAAACTTTATGGTTGCGCAGATAAATAAAAAATCTATAGATAAAGAAGCCGTTTCAAGCGGAAAAGAAAGCCCTGCAAAAGCTGCGGAAAATTTTATTTCAGCCATAGGCGCGTTTTCGACAGCGTCTATTATTGCATTAGTTTTAACGTCAATATTCGGGCTTTCTCTTCTTCCCGCCGTTTCAATCGGCGCGATTGCCGCCGTTCCTCTATATTTTCTCGTCAATTATATACTTCCTTCTAAAGTTTCAAAAGAAGCGGAAGCTTCTTTGTCTTTAGAAGCTCAGCGTTCAAATAGTATAGGGAAATTCTTTAAACTTTTTAAGCAGGGAAATATCTGGCCGATATTGTTATTGGGAGCAGGCGTCGGAGCGGGTCTTTTTGCCGCAATTTTTATTGGATCAGTTTCCATTGCGCTTGTCGGGCAGATTCTAATGACGGCTTTTTGGGCTTTTTGGGCTTATAAAATAATGATTGACATAAAAGACGCTTCTGTGTCGGCAAAAAGTTTCACAGGCGGGCTTTGGATAGCCGGAAAAAACATATGGGCGGGCATAGTGTCAAAACCCGCTACGCTTATTATGGTTATTCCTACAACGATCTTTTTATTTAAAATTGCTCCGGCAGTAGTGGTAATAGGCGGGCTGCTTTTGTTGGGTTTTGCTTTTATGGGGTTTGAAGAAAATAAAAAAATAGACAGGGTTTTATTTTTTATAATCTCGGTTATTTCTGCATTAATAGGCGCAACGCGTCCGGCTAATGCCGGCGTAAGCAATGAAACTGAGGTTTTGAACTCTTTTACAAACAGTCAATTGGATAATATCTCAAATCTTACGCAGCAGCTTAGCGCGGCAGAAAGCGCCGCTGATGAGGAGCTGATACTCAGTCAAAACGTTGATGAAAGTCGCCATCTTCAAGAGCTTATAGAGGATGAAAAGAAAAATAATGCGCAAGAGTTTAGTAGTCTTGGCGAAGATCAAATTATAAAGAGCGAAAAAGATTTAGCTTTTATGAAAGCCAATGAGGCTAAGAAGGTTATCGGCGAATTTGAAAATATAATTGCAATACTGCAAAACGAATACGACGCAAAAAAAGCGGCCGGCGCTTCAGAGACAGATTTAAAAGAAACGCAGAAAAAACTTGAAACGGCAAAATCGCAGCTTGAAAGAATGAAAACCAGCAGTTATGTATTACAAAAGGTTTTTGATTCAATTGACGGACAGGTAAGTGAAGATCTCTCTAAGTTTACCCAAGAAGACGCCAATATAATTTACGGTATTCAAAGCGCTCTTATACAAGCCAGAGATAACGTTGCTTCCATTAAGGCAAAACAGGCAGCCGCAGCTTTTAGCGCGCCTGTTTCAGTTTTTACGGCGGCAAATGAAGCGGTTTCAGCTTACACTCCGTCGCCTTTGCTTTTTAATGCAGATCAAGAGGCTAAATCAGAATCTGAATTGGCTGAAGCGGAGAATAGGGTTAAAAGTCTTGAAAATTATTCTTTAGCTATCAGAGAACTTCAGGCTGAAAACAAGCCGCTTACCGAAGAAAATATTAATGATAAACACACAAAAATATATATGAAAGAACAGGCTGCAAGAATAAAAGAACAGCTTGGCGATCAACAGGCAGCTTCCATTTTGAGCATGTTAGGCATGGATATGCAGGAACAATCTTCAACTGAAACTGCCGCGCCGGCTGTTGTTCCTGCGCCTGAACCGACTGTAGATGAAGGTCAGCGTTATAAAAATGCGCTTCAAAGGCATAAGGAATTTCGCGACAGATTTCTTGCTGTAATTACAAGCGGCGAAGTTCCTTTTACCAGAGCGCAAGCAGAGGCGTCAAATATACCTGAACTTCAAGACACTTATAAAGCTTTTTCAGACGCTTTATATCAATTTTCCCAAATAAGCGATCCGCGCTCTACATATAAAGAAGTTTATGCTTCTAATTTGGCTATATCCAATATTTTAGCCGGAGTAAACAAAGGAATAGAAACTTTAAAGAAAGAGATTGAAAATGAAAAAAATGAGAGTAAAAAAGAAGAACTAAATAATAAGTTAAATATTGCTTTGCGCAATCAAGATACTATATTTCAAGTTCATACGGCTGGAAGTAAAATTCTGCTATCTATGGAAACAACTCCGGATGCCGATTCAATAACAGTTGCAGATATTGCAGACGGACAGTCTCTTTCCATAGTAAACAGCGCAGCGCAGTCTGTATTAGCCGTTATAGGTATAAAAGATAATGAAGCAAGAAAAAATGCTTTATCCGATTATTCTATTTCTTTGGCTTTAAAAATGGATGGAGATGGAAGAGTTGCCCCTGCCCCTGTGGAAATAAAAAACGGACAGCTCGTTACGCCTATGAGCGCTGTTTCTTCAGCTTTGGGAGCTGATTATAAAGGTTATGCGATGCCTTTAGAGGACGTATCTTCTAGAGCGTTAAATAAAATAGGCGATAAAGCTGTTTTGCATTTCTTTACAAATGAAGCCGACAAACAGTCGGGGCTTGGTTATTTTATAACTCTTGCCAGAGAAAAAGACGGCATATACGCATATTACGGTTTGAATGGCGAAAAACAGAAAGTTAAAGATTTACTAACTCTGCTGCGTCAGTTTGGGTATGGCGAAATGTCTGCCAAAGACGAAGTCAATATTCTTTCTTCAAAAAGTATAGAAGTCGCCAGCGCTTTAGATGAGGATGCGTTGAAAAGCATAAAAGGTTATGACGGCAACATAGATATTACAAAGGTAATGAAAGGCTATCAAGAGTCTCTAAATGAAGACTATCAAAAGTTTCTAAGAAATATAGCAAAGCGTTTAGCGGAAACAAGTGAAACGACTTCTGCGGCTTCAAAAGAAACCGCTTCCAATCAGTTTGAAACAGAAAAACCTCAAGCGGAGGACGCTATTAATTATGCCGGCTCATTGTCTCAAATTTTAGGAATAAATACACAGCAGATAAACGCGGGCTTGACCGATGCGGCGGCAGCTAAAGGCGTTTCGTTGGCCGTACAAAACGGAGCGGTGATAACTCCTCTTGGCGTAGTTTTAGATTTTATTAACGGCAATGAAGCCGGAAAATATCAAGCGTATGAATTTGATTCTGAGGCTTTAAATCAGGCTTTGAATTTGGAAGATTCATCTGTCGTTTTACATGTAAGCCCTGCGATCGGACATTATATAAGCGTGAAAACCGTTGATGATCTAACGGCAACCGTTGAAGATCTCGGCCGCGTTGTTTCAGTAAAAAAATC
Organism: Endomicrobium sp.; assembly: GCA_031273645.1. Lineage (GTDB taxonomy): Bacteria > Elusimicrobiota > Endomicrobiia > Endomicrobiales > Endomicrobiaceae > JAISLV01. Next base: position 1,840 of record JAISRM010000228.1, on the reverse strand, counting down.
CGACTTAGCGTCATATCTTGCGCAAAATTACGGTTGGACAAAAGGAGCGGCTTTTACAAACGTATTTTTTGGCGTCGGCGCGCCTATAGAAAACATAGACGATTATGATTCCAGACAACGATCCGACGCGGCTAATATTGCTTTGGCGCAGCTTAAAACTTATATCGCAAATAATGAAAGCGTTAAAGATTGGTTAAACAAAAATAATCAAAATAACGACGAGCAATTAAAGATAGATTTACAAACTGCCGGCAATGACGCAAGAGCTTTGTTTGACTCTTATAACGCAAATTCTTTAGCCGCGCAGTCTCAGGACATGTCGGCGGATTTATCAATTCATCCTGCCGTCGTTTCTGCCGATACCGAGCAGCGCAGGCTTGAACAATTAATAAAAAACGGCGAAGTAATGCAAGACAACAACGGTATGTATTATAGAGTAATTGACGCTACCTCAGGTAAAAGAGGCGCAAAATCCGCAAGCCAAAACATGTTTGCAGCAATGCAAAACGCGCCCTATAGGGGAGTGTTTGGTCAAAGCGGAAGCGCTGCAAACGCTCTTTTAGATAATCTTAAAGACGGCAGAGAAAATCTTCAAGAATTTTTACAAAAAAATCCTTACGTTGTCTCTACGCTTGCGTTTGTAGAAACGTATGCAAAAGAACAGGGTCCGGAGGCAATAGCTTCTTTTGTAGAGCAGGTTCAAAAATACAATGATTGGTACTATAGGGCAAAACAAGGCTATGCTGTTGCGGATAATATTGCTTTCGGGCAGCCTTTTGCCGCATTCAACAATAAGTGGGATTGGAATGCTCCTTTTTCAGAAATAGTTCCAATTGCTTCGTTTTTAACCTTTATGAACAATGTTTTCGACTATATAGAGGAAAATGACGGCAATAATGCAAGACTTCAAATGGATAAATTAAAAGGACTGATGACCGATAAAGCAAACGGCAACTTAAAAGTCAATGATCCCAGATTTCAATATTTTAGCGCTTATTTCCAGTCTGATAAAGGCGATGCGTCCGAACCGGCTATGAGAAGCTTGTTAGAGGCAAACGGAAACAATGCCGAATTAACTTTTGACCGCTTGGTATTTGGCTTCATTTTTGAAAGCAAAGAGTTCAAAGATTTGCCGAGAAACTACACCATGTCAGATTCTATGCGTAAGGAACTTCTGGACAGCTTTGATATAAAGACCGACGCTATAAGGCTTATTGATGCGCAGACAGGCGAAACTTTAGGCTGGGACTTAGGCGAATGGGAAAGAAAAATACTTGAAAAAAAAGATTTTCAAAAAAAGATTCTTATGGACGTTTTACGACATTCTAAAGACAGAATAGTGTCGAAGTCGGATTATTTGAAAATAGCGCGCCTTTCTTCTGAAATTCCATCCGTATTTTTGGGAGTAACGCAAAACACCGATCTTATATTAAATGCCGGCGCAAGCGGAACTTTCGGGAGAGGCAATGCTTCCGCAAATGCAAATATGGAAATTCCTGTCATATCGGAGCTTTTTCTTAGAGAAGACGGTTTTGGGCAGACGGCATATCGTTCGCTAAAAAAAATTCTTAGCACCGGATATTCACAAGAAGAAATCAATCTTGTTATAAGAAAGATAGAGAGTTTAAATGCAGACGGACCGCTTGAACTCGATGAAACTGATCTTAACTTGCTTAATCAGGCGTATAAAGATGCCAAGACAGACCCTATTAAAGTAGGTCTTGAAAATGCAGTTTTTGCAAATTACAGAATCTCTTCGCTTTCCAAAGATTTGTCTGAAAGGCTTACGGAAGTTATGAAAAAAAGTCTTGAAAATAAAAATGAATCTGATAGAAGAACG
>JAISRM010000179.1 GCA_031273645.1 Endomicrobium sp. | reverse complement strand
ATATCTTTGCCGTCTCCTATTGAATCTTTAAAGTTTAACGTTATTTGTTCTAACTTATCCAAATTTTCTTCGTTAGAATTTTCACTTTTCAAAGCGTTTCCAAAGATGTCTCTTACTTTCTTTTTATTTTCCGCTTCTTCCTTACTGTCTGTTTCATTTTCTTTGAAATCGCTGAATTTTTGAAAATTAACTGCCTCTAACGACACATCGCCGCTATTTACCAATTCCCAGACAGGCTTATTGCCTTTAATATAAAATATCATTACAATATTGTCAGATATTTTTATTGCATATTTGTTTTTGCCAATAATATATAAGCCTTCAAAAAATCCATTTTTTATAATCTTCTTTATAATTTGCTCTTTATTTAAACGTTTTTGTTTTAATGGGGTGTTGCGCTTTTCTTCCTCAATTTTTTCCTGAACTTTTTGCTTGTCAACTAATCTCCATGAATGATCCTCTTGCAGTCTAATATCAGAATATTGCAATTTTTTAGCCGTTTTATTTATATTCCCAGAAGATATTGAATCGCTTTTTTCTTTTATTAAATTGCTGTTTGACACAGAATTTATATATACATCTTTATATCCGTTTCTGCCGGCAAAACCTATAATGAATTCTATTGCTTTATAATATGCCGTTTCCCTTTGCGCTTTATGCGAACTCGTCCCGTCTCTAAAGCCGGGTATATCTTCCTGCGCGTGTATGAAAATTGCTTTTTCTCCGTCTGCCGTACCGCCGATATAATCAAATCTCGCTACAAAATCACCGTTTATAAATACTTCTACCACCTCGTAGTCTTTATCCATAAGCCACCGGCTTCTGTAATTTTCTCTGTTTGTCCCTTCCGCTAAATCACCCGTACAATCGCCGGTCAAATAGCCAATATTGTAATTTTCTAAGTTTCTGCCGCTTAACTTAAATTCTATTCCTTCCCCTTTAACATAACTATATTTATTCAGACTCTCTTCTAACAATTTAAGCAGCTCTTTTTGCGCTTTGCTTCTTTCTCCTTCTCTGACAACTGTTATTTCTTTTCTTATATCGACAAGCGCATATACTATTTCGTCATAAAACAGCTTTACTTTGTCTTTATCCTTCAACAATTCCTCTAATGTATAGTTAGTCCTTTGCTTAATACTATCATTTAACTGCTTCTTTATTTTCTCTATATCGTTTATCTGCTTTTTTTTCGTTATGTTTTCTATATTTAAAACTTCGTTTAATGCTTGTAAATTTTTTATCAAATCGCCGGAATTGCTTATGTCGTTGATATTATGCTCTTGAGCGTTTTCAACATTTATAACATCTTCTCTAAAGCTCCTTTCGCCTTTCATTATTCTATCTATCACATTCTTTGGCGTTCCTGCAAAAATGTCATTTATTCCATTTGCCGCATAAGCAGCCCCTTTAAACGCTTCGGGATTTTCAAAAAACTCTATTATCTGTTCTATGGGGAGCAACTCGCCGGTATTGCTAAACTCGTTATCGCTAAGCATAGCTTTTATTAAATCTATGCTCCCTTCTATTTTTAGAGCTTTTTTTATTTTTTCAGTTTCTATACCTGTAAATGCAAAATCAACCGCTCGTTCAGTTATTACAATACCGTTTTCTTTAAACAGGCTTAACTTCTCAAATGCTTTCTCGGCTTGCTTTGGCGTATTAAATATTTTTTCCAGCTTGTCAGAAAAAATATTAAGAGTCTGAAAAACATCGTTTGACGCCTCTTTATTATTTATAATAATTTTCATGTTTTTATCTACGTCAGATATTTTAGATAATGCAAAGTATATCGCTGTTTTGCATATTTTAATACCGTTATCTTTTAAAAATTTTAACTTCCCAAATATTTCCTCAGCTTTACCCGGAGTCTCAAATACTTTTACTACATCTTTGGGAATTCCCAGAGTATCAAAAATCTCTTTTGCCACATCTTTATTATTGTTAATAATTTCAAGATTTTTCTTGTTGTCAGACGCAGCGGAGAGAACGAAGTCTATTGTATTATCAGTTATTGGTATTTCATTTTTTAAAAAAAATCTTAACTTATCAAATGCTCTCTCAGCTTGATCCTGAGTCTGAAATATCATCTCTAAATAGTAAGAGCTTATATCATCTTTGCCAAAAAGTTCTCTTGCCACATCTTTATTACTTTCAATAAATTTAACGTTTACATCAGAGATCGCAAATCGTATTGCTACGCCATCTATTTCAATCCCATTATCTTTTAAAAATCTGAACTTATTAAATACTTCCTTAGCTCCATTTGGAGTTTGAAATATTGTTTCTAAATCTTTTAAAGACATTATTGCTCTATTAGCAAAAAATTCTTTTGCAATTTCTTTATTATTTTCAATCAATTCAAGATTTTCCTTTATGTCTGATAAGGCTGATATCGCAAATACTGCCGCTGCTTCATTTATTTTAATTCCGTTTGCTTTTAAAAATCTTAATTTATTAAATTTTTCTTTAGTTTTATCTGCAGTTTCAAATATTTCATCAGATATCACATTGCTGTCAAAAAACTCTTTTGCTATATCTTTATTATCATTAACAAATTCAACGCTTATATCTGATATCGCAAATTCTACTGCTGTGCGGTTTATTTTAATCTCATTGCTTTGTAAAAATCTTAACTTATTAAATACTTCTTTAGCTTTGTCTGTCGTTTCAAATGTTTTTGCTATTTGTTCGGAGGTTATTCCCAGATTATTAAAAAGCACTCTTGCTATAGCTTTATTATCTTCAACAAATTCAACGCTTACATCGGAAAGCGCAAATTCTACTGCTTTACTATATATTTCAATCTCTTTTTCTTTTAAAAAGTTTAACTTATCAAATACTTTTTTGGCTTTATCCGGAGTCTCAAATATTTTTGCTAAATGACCGGCGTCTATGTCTATCCCGTTCAAAAGCGCGTTTGATATATCTTTGTTATTTTCAATAAATTCAATGCTTACATCGGATACTGCAAAGTCTATTGCTTTGTAAATGTAGTTTGATTTATTCATTTTTTCTTTTAAAAATCTTAACTTATTAAATACTTCCTCAGCTTTATCTTTCGTCTTAAAGATTTTTGCTAAATGGTCTTCAGTTATGTACATCGTACCGTCAAAAAGATCTTTTGCAATTTCTTTATTATTTTCAATAAATTCAAGTATATCGGGAAATAAATTTTCTAAATTTGAATAGTTTGATACAAACCAGATCTCAGTTGCTAAAAATATAACAGACACACGCACATTATTAAAAATAGATCTCAGCCTTTTCTTAATTTCATCTTCTATGTTTTTCTGAGAATCTTTTCTTGCTCCGTCGGTTTTAATCTCTAATCTGCTGTCTTCATTAACCAACATATTATAAGTTGCGTGCGTTATTATATTTAATGTAAAAGATAGGGCTATTGCTGCTGCTGCGATTATCGGAAGAGATGCGGGGATTGTAAAACCTAATGCAAAACCTATGGCAGACATTAATTTTATCGCTATATTGCCTTTTACTCTTGATTTGTATGCATCCGTTTGCTTGTCTTCTTGCGTCGGACCGTCTCTGCCGTAATGTTTGCTTACAAAGTTTGGAAGAAGCGCATCAATGGGTTCTGTAACCGCAAAATAAAACGCTCTTTTTGCGCCGGTGTATCCTCTTTCGTCGGCTATTTTTGCATTTTTGGGAAGTTCGAGTTTTTTCTTTGAAGATTTATTTGTAATCTCTTTTGAAGCAACGCCTTTTTCTGCATCTTCAAAGATTTTAATAATACTTTCTTTGTCAATTTCTAATTCCTGCCAAGCTGTTTGGGCAAAATACTCAATAAATTTTCTAAACATCACACTTTGCGAATCTGAACCGTTAAACTCATCCCCAATTGCAAAGCTGATAGCCACATCAATAAGAATTTTCGAGTCTAAAGGAAGCCATAATTTCTGTTTCCACTCTTTAGAAACAGAGCTTAATATATAATTTAATACTCCCATTGCGGCATCGTGAGATTCCTGAACTTTCGCTTTGGAGTTTTCTTTAAAAATATCAAATGATTTATTAAATTTTTCAAACTTATCAAACTTTTTCCCAAAGATTAATGACGGCAAACTTTCTGAAAGATAGGCAACAAACTCGTGTATTGTTTTTTCGGTTTGAGAAAAAGAGCTGTAAAAATTAAACAGATATAAATAATTATGTCCAAGCTCATGAGCTATAGTTTCTATGCCGGACATATGACGGGCATATTGCAAATATGAATTTGCGCCTAACTTGACTTGAAACTCTCCCGCTCCATCTCCTTCCCAGCTATTAACTATAACAGACTTAGAAATTGTTGAATAAATTGTTTTATCTGAATACAAAATATTAAACTTTGGATTGCCTTCCTTTAAATATGACGATAAAAGCAAATGAACCCCCGTACTGACAGCCCGCAAATCGTAGTTATCCGCAATTTTAACACTATCGGCCTTTGCCTCTTTTTGAAACTCATCTATTAATTTAAGCAGCGCATTTTCGTCATTAAAATCAGCTTTGTTTAAGTTAAGATGCATAAATGCAAATAATCTTAACTTTATATTTATCGTTGTATCTTTTACAACATTCTTTAAACTGTCATTATTTCTGTTAACTGCGGCAGCTTCTATATTTAAATATTCAAGCTCCCGCTCAGAAAACAATGCATTTTTTTCAACATCACTTAATAAATTCATGCCTCTTGCTATTTGCATATCTATAATACTTATGATGCTTTGATAATCTGAAACTTTTATATCGTTTATCATCGGCGCGTTTTCAATTAACATTTTGCGTAATTTAGCAAGGGAATTGACATTATAATTAGACAACGGATTATCTTTTATGACATTATTCAAACTATGTAAAAGAACATCATATTTTTTTCTCATTGCTAAAATTTCAAGTTTAGACATTGCAAAAAAATCTGCGGGATAAATTGAAAAATCAAGCATTGCCTGTTTAAGAATTTCAGATTGTGTTGCTAACAACTCTGTTATCTGCTCCGGTTTTAGTTGTGCTGAAGAATAAAAATCAACTAACTCCTTCTCTATTCTAAGTTCTCCAAAACCCTCAGCCTTCAATCGTTCTTTCAAAACGACCAAATTATTTGTTAAATCATTGTCCAAACCTATAAGTGTTTCTAATTCTTCTTTTTCTAACTCCGATATTTGTTTTGTTGTCAATTTTGTTTTTAAGGCAAATTTAACCAATTTATCGTCAACTTTGTTCACTTTTTGCCTTAAGATAATTATTTTATCAACTATATTTTTGATATTTGAAGAAAACTCAATGAGCGTATTAACGTCTATATCCTGAGCCGATATTTCTCGTAAAAGTTTTAATTCTTGCGCCGAAAAACTTTTTATGTCGGATAGTTCGGTTCTTGCTGCAAGGACTAATAACAAAGCGTCTATCGGCAGTTTCTCAAGCCCTGCTTTTTCAAACACAGCGTTTATATCGTTTATGTTCTTTATTATTAAGTTTTGCCGATCTATTGATATGTCCATTTTTGAAAATACCGAGATCAGTTTATTGTTTATGTTTAGACTGTTGTCTGTAAGAGTCCGTACAAAACCGGCTATTTGCCTTGTGATTGTAATTATCTGCTGAGGCGTTAAATCTTCTTCTGAAACAAATTTAATTAAATCATAATCAATATTTATTTTGCCAAGTCCCGCGTCTTTAAACGCTTCTCTGAGAACAATTATTTTTTCTATTGTTACCGACGGATGTTGGAATATGCCGGCTGGAGCATGTAACTTTATAAAGTCGGATGTTTGTCTTGGTTCTTTTTGTAAGCGGGCGGGAAGATATGAACGTCCGATTATTATTTCTTTTAAGACTTCTATATATTTTTTTGAAAAACTTGATATATCATCTGGCGCGTTTAATGCAAACTCAATTAATTTATATTCAGTTTCGGCATCGTAAAGCCCTGCGTTTTTAAATGCTTTCCTTAGAGAAATAATTTTCTCTATCAGATTACTAAAATCTATTTTTACTTCAGATTTTCCCGTGTGGTCAACAACGTTAATAGTTAAAATATGCTTTGTTTTCAAATCAATCTCAACAAAATAAGAATATTGTTTTTTGCTGTTTTTATTAAATAATTTAAATGTAACAGTTTCTCCTTTTACTTTGATGTCGTTATAATCAAAATCCACATTTAAATCTGTATCTTTTTCCTGCTCTAATATACAGCTTTTTATTTCTTGCCAATTGTCAATGATAATATTGTAAGAATCGTCAATATATTTTTGGGTTATTACTTCTTTTGGCGTTTTATTTGCATTTTTAAAGATTTCAATAATACTTTCTTTATTAATGCCTAATTCCTGCGAAGCTATTTGGGCAAAATGCTCAATAAATTTTCTAAACATCGCGCTTTGCGAATCTAAACCGTTAAACTTATCGCCGCTTGCAAAGCTGATAGCCGCCTTAGCAATCAATTTTGAATCTAAAGGAAATCCTAATTTCCGCTTCAACTCTTTAGAAACAGAGCTGAATATATGATTTAACACCCCTCTTGCAGCGTCGTGAGCTTCCTGAACTTCCGCTTCAGCGTTGTCGTTTTCTTCAAAAATATCAAATGATGTATGAAATTTTTCAAACTCATTAAACTTTTCCCCAAAGATTAAAGACGGTAAACTCTCTGAAAGATACGCAACAAACTCGTGCATTGTTTTGTCTGTCTCGGTAAAATAATTGCTAAAATTAAACAAAAATAAATAATTATGTCCAAGCTCATGAGCTATACTTTCCATAGCAGAGCGACGAGTATAATATAGATTGGAACGGGTATATAGCAAGTTTGCATCCGCACCACCTTTGACTTTAAACGCTCCCATTCCGTCTCCTTGCCAATCATTAACTATAACAGACTTAGAAATTTTTGAATAAATTGCTTTATCTGAATACAAAATATCAAG
>JAISRM010000115.1 GCA_031273645.1 Endomicrobium sp. | reverse complement strand
CAACATTAAAAACAGGGTTATTTGTTTTTTCCCAAATTCCAATAAATTCAATAGTATATCTGGCACTTAGCCAACGGGAAATCACATATCCTGTCGCCTCAGCATTTTTATATCTTGCCATATCAGTTAAAGAGATATAATCTTGCTTTTTATGCGCAAGCAAAGCAACTTCTACGCCTTGAATGCTTATGCTAAGATTTTTATCCATTTCTCAACCCCTAAATAATATTTAATATTAGCTCTACTTTAAAAACCTAACAATCTATCTTTCAATTCAATTATATTAACATCAGGAATATTATACTTGAAAATTGACGCTATTATTATTAAAACCTATTTTAGTTTCAGTATCTGTTTATTGCCAAAAAGCGATTTTAGCTGAATTATTGCAGTTTGGTTAAGTTGAATAAGCCTTTCTTGCTGAGATAAGCCTTGTCTTATCAATAAAGCATTGATACTTTCCAAGTTCGATAAAACTACTAATTGTTCTATAGTTGCAATATCTCTTATATTTCCTTTGGTATTTGGATTTTCCAATATCCATTGCTGAGCGGTTTTTCCAAATAAAGCTACATTGAGAATATCTGCTTCTGAGGCATAAACAGTATTTGCCTGTTCTATTGTGATTATTGACGGTATAATATGCTCTTTTATCGCGTCAGTATGAATATGATAATTTATTTTAGCAAGCGTTCTTTGGATATTCCAACCGGAATTTAAACGATATGTTTCTTCCTCTTTAAGACGCTGAAATTCTTTGACTATATACAACTCAAACTCTACAGAAATCCAACTTGCAAACTTAAAAGCAAGATCTTTATGAGCAAAAGTTCCGCCATATCTGCCTGATTTTGAAATAATACCTATTGCATTTGTTGAGTTCACCCATTTTTGAGGAGATAATGTAAAAGCATTTAATCCCGCCTCTTTTCTAAACCCCTCGAATTCGGTGGGTTTAAAATTAGGGTTATACAAACTTTCCCATTTTGGAATAATTTTATGAATTATAGCATAAAATCAATTAAAGAATTGAAATCAGATTGTAATCAACTGTTTGGATTTTATATAATAACCGAACTTAATTTTCAGGGGAATTGCAGTATATGTGAGCTGAAAAAAGCTCAAGCAAAAATTTAATAGATTATTTGTCGGAAGCGCGGAGAAAGACCGCGTTGCGCTTGTGTAAAATGCAAATTTTACAAGGCACACTGAGATCCGCAAATAATCGTTTGCTTTACGCCCGTCTCTTTTGAGACGGGTTAAGGCGGCGATTATACGGGTTATCTCAGTGGCCTAAATAGTCGCCGCTATTTTTTTATTTGCGCTTCCAATCGAACAAATAGGAGCGCAAATGAATAATTATGTAATACCGCAATTTAACGATTTGAATTTTAAGAAACTTTTCGGCAATCCGGACTTTAAAGAAGACAGCGTTAGAGAAGTCGTAATTTCACCATTGCTTGAAGCTTTAGGCTATAGACAAGAAAATATTGTCCGCAGTAAAGCAGTAAAATTCAAAGCAGGCAGTCAAAAAAAAGAAATAACTTTAATTCCGGATTATATTTTAGAAATTAATGGCAAATACGCTTGTGTTTTAGATGCGAAATCTCCAAAGGAAAATATTTTAAGCAATGATAATGTTGCGCAAGTTTATAGTTATGCAACTAACCCTGAAATAAGAAGCGCGTATTTTGCTCTATGCAATGGAAAAGAATTTTCACTCTTCAAGACTTCCATATCTGAAAAACCAATCTTATTTTTTAATACTGAAAATATAAATGAGAATTTTGATAAATTAAGATTTTATATTTCCCCCAATAGTTTTCACAACGGAAAAGATTTTGTTTACGAACCGTCTGCAAAATATGAAATAAACTTTGATTACACGAACAGACCTTTGCTTGAAGAAATTCAGGTAAAAAAACAAGCAGCTAAAAGACATTTTGGCGTTCACGGTTATTTTACAAAGCAGGCTTGGAATGTAGTAGCTGAATACATAAAAAATTTCAGTCAAAAAGGCGATTTAGTTTTAGACCCTTTTGGCGGTTCCGGTGTCACAGCTATTGAAGCTTTGATGAATGAGCGCAAAGCTATAAATGTGGATTTAAATCCGATGGCTGTATTTTTGGTAAATTCTCTTGCAGCTCCCGTAAAACAATCTGAACTTGCAAAAGTTTTTGAAGAAGTAAAAAGTGAATATACAAAGAAAGAACCTAAAACAAAAAAGGAAATATTGCAAGTTTTGCAAAAATATCGAGGATTAAAAAAACTTACGCTTCCTAAAGGCTCAGACGTTGATACTGTTGACAAATTATTTAGCCAAGAACAAACTGCTAAACTTGCTCTATTAAAATCAATAATATTAAAACAAAAAGATGATAACCTGCGAAACACATTATTGCTTATGTTTTCCGGAGTTATAACCCGTGTTAATTTAACATATCATATAAGTACAGCTGTAGAATCTCAAACCGGTTTTGGCGGCGACGCAAGTGCAATGCGTTATTATCGGTATAGAATAGCGCCAAATCCCACAGCGGTTGATATATTGCAAGCTTTTGAATTAAGATATAAAAAAATTTCTCAAGCTAAAAAAGAAATGGAATATTTTATCAATGACAAAACTATCTCAAACGTTAAAATAGTTAAAGGAACCGCTACGGATTTAAGTTTTATAAAAAATGAAAGCGTGGATTATATTTATACCGATCCGCCATACGGCAAAAAAATTCCATATTTAGATTTATCGGTAATGTGGAACGCTTGGCTTGATTTAGATGTCAGCGAAAAAGATTATCAGCTTGAAGCCATTGAAGGCGGACAACATCATAAAACAAAAGACGATTACAATGATTTAATAGCCCAAAGCATAAAAGAAATGTATCGCGTATTAAAATATGACCGTTGGCTGTCTTTCGTTTTTGCCCATAAAGACCCTGAATTTTGGCATTTGATTATTGATACAGCCGAAGCCTGCGGTTTTGAATATGTCGGAGCTGTATCGCAAAAAAACGGACAGACAAGTTTTAAAAAAAGACAAAATCCTTTCACTGTTTTATCCGGACAGCTTATTATCAACTTTAAAAAAATTAAAAATCCAAAGTTCATCATGAAAGCGCATTTAGGAATGAAAATATCCGATATTGTTATGCAGACAATAGAAGGCATTATTGCAAAAAACAATGGAGCAACCGTTGAAGAAATAAATGATGAATTGATAATAAAAGGTTTAGAGCTTGGATTTTTAGACTTACTAAAAAAAGAATATTCCGACCTTACGCCTTTATTGATTGAAAATTTTGATTATGATAAAAAATCAGAAATTTACACTATCAAAGAAAATAAAAAATTCACGACGCATTTAGATGTTAGGCTGCGTATAAAATACTACCTGATAAGTTATTTACGCAGAATACAAAGAGAAAATAAAACGGCAACTTTTGACGAAATAATTTTAAACATTTTACCTCTGCTAAAAAATGGAAGCACTCCTGAAAATCAGACAATATTAAATGTTTTACAGGACATAGCTTACAAATCCGGAAAAGACTGCTGGACTTTAAGAAAAAATCCTCAGCTAATGCTTGACGGTTTTATATAATTTTTTCAAATATGCCATGAAAATGCTAAAATGATCAGCAATCAATCTCTTCAAAAAAGGAATATAAAAATGTTAGGCGCAATTATTGGCGATATTGCCGGTTCTCGTTTTGAGTTTAACAATATCCATACAAAAGAATTTGAACTATTTGCTGGCAATTGTTTTTTTACAGACGATAGCGTGATGTCGCTTGCAATAGCAAAAGCTATAATTGAAAGCAAAGGCAATTATGTGCATTTAGGCGATACTGCAGCCAAATATATGCAAAGCATAGGACAAAATTATCCAAATTGCGGTTATGGCGGTAGTTTTTACAGTTGGATATTTTCCCCTAATCCCAAGCCCTATAACAGTTATGGCAACGGCGCGGCTATGCGGGTAAGCGCGTGCGGTTGGGCGGCAAAAACGCTTGAAGAGGCAATTATCTTATCTGAAAAAGTTACAGAAATATCGCATAATCATAAAGAGGGCTTACTTGGCGCAGAAGCCGCGGCAGTTGCAATTTTGATGGCTCGTCAGGGGAAAAGCATACCGGAAATAAGAAAATATATAGACGAAAATTACTACGCATTAGATTTTACGCTTGATGAAATTAGAGACAATTACTATTTTAATGAAACCTGCCAAAAAACAG
>JAISRM010000037.1 GCA_031273645.1 Endomicrobium sp. | reverse complement strand
GATGTAAGCGCGCTGCCCATTGTTTCGGAAGATGTTTTTGCAAATATTTCAAACGCTTCCTCTTTGCTTTTGCCTTGCTCCATTTGATATTTAACCACGGCATAACCGCCTATGATATTGGCTAATAAATCGCCCGTCCTCGTTGGGAACGAAGTTATTTTTTTTAGCATTTCAATCGCGCTTTTATACGTTTTATAATCGCCGCCCATTTGCAGCAGTTCATTCATTTGTCCGTTTGTGTATCTGTTGCGCAGATAAACGCTGTTTGTCCACATAAATTTTATAGTGTCTATCGGCGACAAAAGACCTTCTATGAAATATTTTATAAAATCGCCTTTTGGCATGCTTTTGCTCATTAATCCGAAAGTAAAAGCTTGTTTAAACAATTGAAACATGCTAAAAAGGTTGGAAATTACAAGATTTCCGACCACTTTATTAAACGTTTGAAGAACATAAGGGACGTTTGCATTATAGTTTCTAAAATCTTTAATAAACTTCAAAAGAGTAGCATACTCTTGGCTTCGGTCGGTTTTAATCTTATTGACTTTTTTGCTGTCGAATGCTATATTATTTTTAGCGCGAGAGTTCAGATAGAGTTTAGACAACTCACTTATCTGCTCTCGCGTTATTATTTTATGCGCTTTATAATACAAAACTCCCTTGTCGTTATCTTTAAGCGGTACGTCGGCTTTAAATTCTACAAAATAAATTTCTTTGCCAATTTTAATTTTCGCTATAAATATTTCCTGCCCTAAATTTTTATCCTTATGCTTTTCGTCCGCTTCCACAAAACCAACCCTAACGGCATTTTCAAAAGCCTCTTTGAATTTCGCATACACCTTGTTATTTAATTGTTTTCTCTGACGCTTCAAGCTGTCGCTTATATTGCTTTTAGAAACAGATATTGTTTGATTAGTTTCTTTTATCGTTACATTACCTAAAACATCAAAATTGTCTAATATGTAATTTAATAATTCTTTTACTTTGTTGAATTTTGGTATATTATCTTTTATCTCGACCGCTTTCATTTCTTCAAGCCTGTCCTGCAAACCGGCCATGGATATTACATTCCCGCTAAACGCCCTTTCAACGTCCTGATTTAAAAGTACATTTTGCAAATGCTGAAGTTTTGGCGCAAGATGTATAAAATTTGCAAGTTGCTTAAAATGCCTGTTTAACACTTCAAGCGCGTCGATGTCTTCTCTCATTAAAACGCCGCTGCCGCCCGCCCTTGATTTAACAAAAGATTTTGATATTGGCGAACTGTCCGGCTCATAGCCGCTTAAAAAGTTTTCGCTAAACGCCTTTGAATAAGGTTTTGAAGGGAAATAACCGCCCTCAACGCGCGGCAGATCATAGCCGTATATTTGCACGAACACTTTATTTACTTCGTTATACGTTTCTTCAGCCATTGCTCTATACAACGCGCTCATTTGTTTGTCGGCGTCGCTAAGCTTGTTCCACATATCAAGCAGGTTTTGCGCGCCGTATTGCCTCATATACCGCAGCAACATTTTATTGTTGCCGCTTGCCTGCAATAATTCTTTATCGCTAACGTCCCTTTCGGAATTTAACAGATTTTCTACAGCGTCTATTTTTGATACGTCGGGTATATGCGTAAATATATAGATAATATTATTTTTGCTTAGCGTTACCTGTATCAAATTACCAATAGCGTTTTGCAGGCGCGTCAAATAAATATATTCTTTTTTATCGCCGTCATTATGCGCTTTTGCAAAAGCCCTCTCGCTTCCATAAATTTTTCCCGCGCGCTTAAACAGTTCTTCGCCTTTTTGCGCAACAAAATTATTCTCTCTTATCTGCTCTGTCGTTATGTCAAATTTGTTTGACAAAGCGTCGCCGAAAGCCGTCAATGTCGCGCCTTTAAAATTAGCTATCAGATACGAATACATTCTCTCAAGCGCAATTGACGGGTTCTTTTCCATATACGCTAAAATTTCGCGTATATCGTTTTCAACCGCCGCCGCGCTTTGCGTGTCATAAATAGATTTGCCGTCGCGCATAGCTTCAATCAACGCAAGTAATTTTTTGTAAAATTCGTAAAAACTTTCTGGGCTTCCCGCGCGTCTTCCGTTTGCTTTATAATTTAACGCAAGCGTCAATATCTCTTGTCTGTCTAAAGCGCTCGGCTCGTCTTTGCTTATCGTTTCTTTATCTTTTGCTTTTATAATTTCAAGCTCTTTTCTCGCCTCGTCTTGTTTTAAATCCATTATTCTGTTAAGCTCTTTCCATAAGTCCATATCGCGCTTTTCAAACTTTGCAAAATACGCGCTGCCGCGTTTATACTTATCTTTTATCTTAACTAAATTATCTATTCTCTCGGCTATATATTCCTTATAATTTCTTTCTATTGCCGCCGATATATCTTTAAATATTTTTTCAGCGTTTTCTGCCAAATCGGCAAAACTGTTGATTTTGTTTTTGTTCATTATCGCCGCAATGTCGGAAGGCGTTATATGCGGGTTGTCGCTTAAAAGCCCGTATAACCTCATTGCCTGATGTAAGCTTGCTTTCTTCTCGCCCTGCGCAAGTTCGCCGTTTGCTTCTTTCTTTAATAAACCGATGTCAGCCTTCAGCGCTTTTACAAAACTTTCTTTTATTTGTTTAAGGGCTCTGTCAGGTATCGCCATTTTGTACGCTTCTTGCTCGTCTGCGCTAAACTCGGCTTCAACGCTTATATCTATAAGCATATATTCAAGCGCGTTTTCTATTTCTTCAACGCTCTTGTAATTTTTGATATTGTTTAATTTTTTAAATTCCTTAGATTCCAATTTATCTAACTTCTGCTTTAATTTTTCAAGCTCTTTTTGCGCCTGTTTTAATTTTGATTTTGGCGCATATTCTTTTTTTATCTTTTCTATCGTTTGTTCTATATCTTTAACAGCCTGCCGCGACAATACTTTTTTCCTGTTTAATTTATACGCCTTTAATACTTTCAGCTGTTTCTCTAAAACCTTAATGTCATTTTTGCCCGTATTTTCCCCCATGCCCAGCATTGCAAATATTTCTTCTTTTCTTTTCTCTATGTTTTCATATTCTTCCAATAACTCCCGCTCGTCGTACTTGTACACATTTTCACCGCGTACTGCTTTCATAAAAATGTCGGCTAACTCTTGCGGCGCGTCTTCGTTGCCGCTCTCTTTGCCCAGCCAATCGGCAGCATTATCTTCGTTTACAAAGTTATCAAGGTTTATCGCGTTTTCATAACCTTCTTCGCCCCGCTGATAAACTTTTATCTGCCCCGTTTTTACCTGATACGTTTTTACCTCGCCCGTTTTTTTGTCTCTTCTTCTGACTGTTTTATAACTAAATTCGTCTGCGATCACGCCAACGTCAAGCAGACTGTTGCCGGTGTCGCCCTTTATGCCCCTGCGCAATATTTCTTTTCTTAGCTTCTGCCCGTCAGGCAGTTTTATATTTCTTTTTTTCAGCTCTTTTATTAATCTTAAAGCCTTGTCAATATCAGCTTCGCCGATTTTCACGTCGCTTGCTTTTATTCTGTTTAATAAATCAACCAAAGGCTTAAAATCTTCAGTTGTAAGTTTTGAATCAAACTGTTCGCTTTTAAGCTGCTTTTCCATAACGTTTACAATTTCTTCATTTAATCCCGCCCATCCTTGATCCGAAAGCTTAAAATCTTCCCACAGGGAAAGCATTACGCGCTTCATGTCGGCATAAAGCGGCTCAAGGCTTTTGTTTGTAATTTTATTTTTAGTCAGATAATCTTCAAAATCAGCCGTTAATTTTTGTTTGTCAAAATTTTGTTTTGCGCTTTCATACAAGGCTATAAGGTCTTTGGCTTCCTGCGTTAAATTTGCTTCGTCAATGTTTTGAATGCTTGCTATAATATCGTCGTAAGAACTTAAAAAATATTCTGCCGCTTCTTTCAAATTCTTAGAATAAAACGCCTTTATAGGTTCATTTTCAAAATTTCCCGACTTTGCCGCCGTCGTCGTCTCAGTTTCTTCCTCAACCGCCATTTCGGCATTCTTTGATTTTACGGCAAGATTATCGTAACCTTCTATTATTTCCTCGTTTTCTTTTACAAATTCGCAGGCTAAAAGATTAATGCCTGCGCTCCCCAAAAGCTCAGATATTTGGTTAATTTCGTCATAGTTGTAGAGTTCGCTGTTGTTGTAAGCAAGAATTACATTTAGTCCGTTATCGGCGGCTTCCGTTATTATTATTTTTGATAATTCTTCCGCAGTTAAATTATCGGGAGCAATTACATATTTCGTTACCTTTAACGCGCTGGAAGTGATAATTATGTGCAGCTTGTTTTTTAAACCTCTTTTTTCTCTCGTCAAAAGTTTGGCTACGTCGCCGCTGCTTTTAATTTCTTCAAAATCCGCGCTATTCTTAAAATACTCCGTCCTGTCAAAACGCTCCACTTTCGGCGTTATTGTTTGATTTGGCGCTCTCTGCGTGCTTCCGACAAGCGCCTGCGCGTTGCTTTCGTTAAACGTCGCATATTGCCCTTTATCCGTATCTATGATCACGCTGTCCATTAACTCAAAACCCAATAGTTTAGCGTTCTTTGACAGCGTTTCATGAACCATTATGTCGCCCTTGCTTGCCGCAAGAGTTCCCGCGGGGTGATTATGCACCATACACACGCGCGCAGGTTTTTTTTCATTGATTGCGGCTATTATGTGCTTAAAGTCAATCGCCGACCGGCTTGTAGAACCGCTTGAAACATACAATACGCTGTAACTTCCGTCGGCTTGCATTAAAACGACAAATACGTTTTCCGTCGCCGCGCTTTCTAAATTTTTAAACAAATAACCTATGTCGTCGTGGCTTCTTATTTGCGCCGCGCCGGTCAATGCGTCGCCTAAAAGCGCGTAGCCCTTTTGTTCGCTTAAACTGCTTTTCGCATTAGTTAAAACCACTTCCGCGCCGTTATCGCCTTTTTTTGCTTCATACAACGGTTTTGCCGTTTGGTCTAAATCAAATTCGCCCTGCTGCCCTGCTATCTGTCGCGCCTGAGAATATTTTTCATTTTTTTCCGCAAGCTCGGCTTGCGTGTCTCCGGAAACGCTCTTTTCCTTGCTATTTCCTTTACTCCCCTTACGATTATATATATCGTTCATATAACCGATTTTTGCGTTTGGCGCTATTTCGTTTAAAAACTCTACGGCGCGCTGCAGCTCGTAAGCGCCGTATTTTTCCGTATAATCAGCCTCTGAATAACTTCTGTCTTCGAGGCTGTTAAGAATAGCTCCCACGCCTTCCATTGTTATTGTTTCAGGGTTTAGCCTGTCGGAGTTCAAATATTCTAAGTTATAGTCAATCACCGCGTCTATTATTTTTTGTATTTGTTCGTTTTGCGCTGCGTATTGATTGTTAATATTTGCTTCAAAATCGCCGCCGTCTTTAAAAATATACGCTTCAAATTCAATGTTTCTTAATTCTTCGGGCAATGACTCAAATATATAGTTCTTTATTTCTTCTATGCTCATTGCGTCGTAATCTATATCCATTTGCCACATTCTAACCAAAGATATCACGTCAATGTCTTCTATATATTCCGCTTCAGTCGCTTTTTTTATTGCGGTAATAAAACCTCTGACAATTATCCTTTTGTCATTGGCGCTCATACCTTTTGACAATTGAGAATAATCAACAATTTTTCCGCCAACGTATAAACGCCGTTCGCCCGTTCCTTTAATTCTGCCGTACTCAAGGATTTTGTAAATATAATTTTTGTCTTTTTCTGCAACGTCTTCGGTAAGCGACAGCAAAGTATTGCGCCTTTCCTCGTCGGTAAAATTCATTCTCTTTTC
>JAISRM010000027.1 GCA_031273645.1 Endomicrobium sp. | reverse complement strand
AATGCAATAGAAAGCTGCGACGCCGTAATAGGTTCAAGATACGTCTCGGGCGGCAAAGACGAAGAAAGAACGCTTTTGAGAAAACTCGTAAGCGCTTTTTCAAGGCGCTATATCGCTTTTGTTCTGGGCGTTAAAATTAAAGATCCGTCTTCAGGATATAGAATGTTTAAAAGAGAAACTCTTGCCGCTTTTGCCGATAAGCTTACGGCAAACGATCCTTTTATAGTTTCAGAAACCCTTTATCATCTTAAAAAAAACAAATTCTTAATTAAAGAAATCCCCATTGAATTTTTGTCGCGCATATCCGGAGAGTCAAAACTTCGCCCATGGACGCTGGTAAAATATCTTTTTAAAGTAATAAAATTAAAATTCAATTAATAAAGAGGTTTGATGAATTATAGGCTATGGTTTTGGATCGTTAATATATTTACAGCAATATTAAGGCTTCTTTTTATCGGACAGGCCGGACTCACGGTTGACGAAGCGCATTACTGGGTATATACGAAATTTTTATCTCTGTCATATTTTGATCATCCTCCGCTGATAGCCTATATAATTAAAATTTCCTCAGAAATTTTCGGCAATACGCCTTTTGGCGTAAGATTTCCGGCAGTGGTAATTTTCTTTTTAGCTTCGTGGATATTCTACATATGCGTAAAAAAACTATACAATGAAAGAACGGCGTTTTTTGGCGTACTGTTTTTAAACGTTCTGCCCGTATTTTCCTTTTTAGGTTCCGTAATATCAATTCCAGATTCCCCTCTTGCATTATTTTGGATCCTTTCATTTTTGATTTTTATCGTTATAATTGAAACGAAAAACAGAAATCTATGGTATCTTTTTGGAATTACGTCGGGTTTTGCGCTGCTTTCAAAATACAATGCCGTTATGATTGCGGTCGGCGCAATATTATTTCTTATTCTCTCGCCGAAACACAGGTTTTGGTTTAAAGAAAAACGTTTCTGGTTTTCGCTTATCATAATGTTTGCGATTTTTATTCCGGTCATAGCGTGGAACATAGAAAACAACTTCGCGTCTTTCGGATTTCAGCTCAAACACGGTTTTGGCTCCGTTATTCCCAAACTTTCTTTTACTTATTTCGGCCGCGCAATAGGAGCGCAAGCCGGATATGTTTCCCCTCTTATATTTCCGCTGTTTTTAGCCGCGGCCTATTTTTGCATTAAAGAAGCTTTTATAAAAAAAGATAAAACCGCTCTGCTGATAGCGTGCTTTTGTCTGCCGACTCTTATTTTATTTAACGGCGTCGCTTTATTTAACGAAATACTCCCTCATTGGCCGGCTATGGGTTATCTGATCCTTGCAATTTATACGACCCGCATGATTTTGGATTTCTGGGATAAAAAATGGTTTAGAAATTACGTCAAGGCCGCATTGGCGTTTACAATTTTCATTTTGATTCTTGCTCCCGTCCACATAATATACAAAGTTGTTCCTATTGAGAAATTTTTGCCCCAGCAGCAAGCCCAAAAAATAAAACACGGCGTTAGCGAAGCTGAAAGAATAGACGTTACAAACGATTTGTACGGCTGGGAAGAAGTCGGAAATGAAATAAGAAGAATACTTGCAAAATATCCGCCCAAATCAAAACCGTTTCTTTTTACGCATAAGAGTTATCTGGCAAGCCAGCTGGCGTTTGCCGTTCCGGAGCAGAGAATATTTTGTTTAAGTTCTAAAATTGACGCTTACGATATATGGCAGAGAAATTTGAAACCTTTAAAAAATAAGAACGCCATTTTTATTTGCAGCGACTTTTTTTATTTTGATCCTCAGGAATACGGCGGCGCTTTTAAAACGTATTCCCAAACCGAAGAATTTGCGGTTTACAGAAACGGCAAAAAAATCAGAAATTTCTTTTTTACGCAATGCCAAGATTTTAACCCATACAATCTCAAGCCTGAATTTACGGCTAAAGGTTTGGGCGAAAAAAAAGAAATTCTTAGCGAACTTATCCGCTTTGACCATGCGGTTTTTAAATTTATCAACAACACGATCCGATGCATCCCGCTTGATTTTTACATATCGGCGGTATCTTTTAGCGACTCAAAAAATTTTAATTTAAGTTTTTTCGTGATCCTTGCAATGTCTATAGCTGTTTTGTGGGTCAATAAAAGAGAAAAATTTTGGACAAACCTCGCTTTAATGATATGCGTTCTTGCGGTTTCGTCGGTGTTAACGCAGTTCTTAAAGCATTATTTTGAAAGACCAAGACCCCTTGCGGCTTTGGGCGCCGAAAACGTAAACGTTTTTTACGAACGGCTTTATGCAAACTCTTTCCCGTCAGGGCATACGCAGGCGGCGTTTGCAATTTGCGCGTTTATGTACATGGTTGTAAAAAAATATTGGTACTGGTATATTTTTCTCGCTTTTGCAGCCGGATTTGAAAGAATGTATGCCGGAAGCCATTTTCCCTCAGACGTGTTTACCGGAGCGTTAATAGGAAGCCTCACCGCTTATTTTATGGTAAAACTGTTTAAAAAATATTCTTATGAAGTAAAACCTTAAACAATTTAAAAAATCATAAAAAGAAAAAGCCAAGATATTTTGTCTTGGCTTTTTCTTTTTTTATCCGTCTGATAACATCTGTCGGACAACATCTGTCAGCTGACATTCGTCAGATCTTATCTGTCAGAACTTCACATTTGTTCCAAAGTATATTGCAGCTTTCGGCATAGGATAGCCGTCAACTATTTGATAATCGGCGTTTGCAATATTAAATCCTTTGATCCAAAAAGAAATTTTTTCATTTAGCCTGTAGTTAACGCTTAGATCAAGCGTGCTAAAACCGTTCATTTCTATGCTGTTATCTGCATCATAGTAATATTTATCTTTAAAACCTACCGTCGCTGAAAATAACAACTCTTCCAACGGCTTAATATTTAACACGGCATTGAGCGTATTTTGCGGACTAAACTGCAGCTTTTTGCCCTTGTATATTTCAGATTTATTTTCAGCGTTGAGATATGTATAATTCACGCTCGCATTTAACCATTTTGTAATTATATATCCTAAGCCTATCTCAACCCCGTACTGCTGCGACTTATCAATGTTTTCAGGAATGTATCCCGTATTTGCGTTTGAAATTATTAAATTGTCGCTATTGATATAGTATCCCGTAACGGACGCTTTTATTTTATCTTGCGTAAATTCAATTCCTATATCGCTTGAAACGCCTTCTTCGGGCTTTAAACCCGGATTTGCGCCCCATTGGCTGTACAAATCGTTAAATGTCGGAGCGCGCCAAACTTTGCCGACGTTTCCGGCAACTTTTAAGTTTTGCAAAATATTATACACTGCGGAAAATGAAGGAGTGAAAATACCGTAATATGCCGAGTTATAGTCGTATCTCAAGCTGGGAATTAAATGCAGTTTCCCGAATGCCGCGTTCCATTGGGCGTAAAAACCGACCGTATCTCTGTTTTTATCAACATTTAAAATGCCTGAGGTAATTCCGCCGTCAACAGTATTTTGCGTATTGTAATATTCTTTATAAAATTCAGCTCCAAATAAAAAAGATTTAATTATAAAATCAGCCTGTACGCCTTGCGTTTTATTTGAAGTTTTAGAATGATCTCCGTAATCGACGCCGTAAAATATCTGCGCGCTGTCGTTAAATATTTCGTTTTCAGAATGGTAAACGGAAACCTTTAAAGTTTTATCGTCAATATTCAAATTATATTCAGCCCTTGCATATTCGGCGTGGTCTTTGCGTCTTCCCGGGTCAAGATATATCTGCGAACCCGGATATCCAAAATCAGCGTCATAACTGTTTGCCGATAAAGTCAGAGATGAATTGCCGGTAATATTTATAGAGCCGTTAAATAACAGATTTGTTCCTTTATAGTCGGAATTTGGTCTGTAGCCGTTTGTCTGATAAATATTTCCGCCTAATAATAACGACAAGTTGTCGGCGCTGTGCTGAATAACCGTATAAGGATTAAAGGTTTCATTTGAGCCGTAAGAAAACCCGAAATCCGCTATTGGCGACTGAGCTTTCGCTTTTTTTGTTATCACGTTTATCACGCCGCCGAAAGCCCCCGTTCCATAAACGGCGGAACCAGACCCTCTTATTATTTCAACTCTTTCTATTACAGAAGCAGGAATTGCGGCAAAATTTGCGCTGCCGTCGCCCGCATTGTTTACTCTATGCCCGTCTATTAAAACAAGAGTCCTTGCCGCATTAGCGGCTCCGCGCATAAAAACTGTCGGCATATCGCCCGCAGTTCCGTTTGTTTTATAAAATATTCCGGCTTCGTTTGCTAAAAGTTCTCCTAAAGTTTCAACATGTTTATTTTCAATGTCTTCCTGCGTAATTACGGTAACGTTTGTAGGAAGTTCTTCCGTTTTTACGTCGTATTTCGTTAAAGATAAAAAAACGTCCTGCGCAAATGAATTAGAGAAAGAAACTAACAGACAAAACGCTATTGCTAAAACTTTTTTCATTGTTTATATTCCTCTTTTTTTATTCGTTTTTTAATTTACAGCCTTTGGCTGTTTTCAGATTTCGTCTGTTTTATAAAAACAGGCAAGCCTGCAGACGCAGTCTGTCGTGTCAAAATGTTACAAAGTTTGTTACTTATCTCTTTCGTCTTTTTGCGTTCCGTTGCATAATTTCCTCCTTAGGGATTAAATTACGGCAAATTTTCATTTGTCGTCTTGCGGGCATTCTGACTTGGAAAACTTCGTTTGCAAACTTTGTAAAACAAACAGCGTTTGCGCTTTTCCTTACAGCAGCCGGACTGTTCAGGATTTGCACCTGATTCCCCCGCCAAAATAATTACCGACCGTTAAACGCCGTTCTTTAGCGTTACCGGTATAACGTATGGTTTTTGCGACATAGGATTTGTTTTTACGACAACTGCGGTTTTATACGCCTTTTCAATATCTTTGTAATTTAATACTTTCTCGGGAATTCCGCTGCTTAAAACTTTACCTTCATCAAGCAAAACAAGATTATCGCAAAATTCTCCTGCGGCGTTTAAATCGTGCATAGAAGCTATAATAGTTTTTTTATATTCCGCGTTTAAATGTTTTAAAATATTTAAAATTTCATACTGCGCGCCTATGTCAAGGTGCGCCGTAGGCTCGTCAAAAACAAGCGCGTCGGTTTGCTGGGCTATGGTCTGGGCAATTAAAGCCCTCTGTCTTTCTCCGCCGGAAAGCTCCGTTATTTTTCTTAAAGCAAAATC
>JAISRM010000250.1 GCA_031273645.1 Endomicrobium sp. | reverse complement strand
AAAAGGCGTTACGCTTACTTCTATCTGTCCTCTGTCCTGAGCTTCTTTGTGCTTTTTTACCACCATGCCGCATATCTCAAGCTGTTTTGATATAAGTTTGTCTTTTTCTTCTTCGGTATAATCTCTGCCTTTATCGTAAAGATACTTTATAAATTCGTCGGTTTTGCGCCAGTATGGATCCATCCATGCAAGATTAAACCACACCTGCAAATCTCTGAAATCTTCGGATTTAAAATAATTAAGAGTTCTGCGTATTTCTTCGCCGGTAGTCTGACGGCCGCGCTTTTCAAGAAGCTGCAGATAGCGGTTGTACGGAAAAACCATCGTATCCCAATTAGCCATAAAAAAATTCATGAGTATAAAAACTTTCTCATCCTGCGTTAAAGCTTCGGCAGATTTTTTCGTAAGTTCGAGGAACTTGTCGTTTGCTTTCCCGCAAGCGTACTCCTCAAGCTGCACAAGAAGAGATGGAACAAGATTGATATTGGCTTTTATCTTAGGAAACCCGTCGAGAATCGCAACCATATCGTAATAATCTTTAGTGGCGTGCAGCCTTACCCACGGCAATTCATATGCGCCGGTTGAAGGATTTTTATACATAGGCTGATGCTGATGCCACAAAAAAGCAAGATAAATTTTTTTCATATTCCTTCCCCGAAATAAATTTTTAAAAATCGGCGGCGTAACGACGCGCAAAAACGAATATCCGTAAAACAGTTTTTAAAATATGTTTGTCATTGCCGTAAAAGCTTGAATCTAAGTTTACTAAAAAATTCTCTCAGCCGAAGGCTGAAAAGAAATAATGTTAGAGACTATATTAATATTAAACATGGATTCCCATTTTCATGGGAATGACAGACACAAACAAAACAGACACTGTCTGTGTCCCATAAAACAGACGAAGTCTGTCGTCTTTCAGTTTGTCATTGCCGCGTTTTTAATATTCTTTCTTCCTAAGCAACCTGCGCCCGAGTGTTTTTATCGGGTGGGAATCCATTCCCTCAGTGTTGTCATTCCCGCGTTTTTAATATTTGTTCTTCCTCAGCAGCCTGCGCCCGAATGTTTCTATCGGGTGGGAATCCACGTTTAAAAAAATATAAGTTCTTCCGACTTTATTTGAATAATATGAAGAAAATATAATTTTATAAACAGCAACGTGGATTCCCATTTTCATGGGAATGACAGACCTTGAAAAACGAATGACAAAATAGATACAGTATGTATTCCACAAAACAGACGAAGTCTGCGGGAATGACGACCTTTGCTTTCGTTGCCTTTTTATTTTTATAACGTTTTAAAATTTTGAAGATATTCCTATCTGAAATAAATAAGAGGCTTCGGTATTTGCAAATATTCCGCGTTTGTCGTCAGGCGGAGTATAAAGCGCAAAATCAAACGTAACGTCAAAATAATCGCCGCAAATATATTTTATAAAAAAATCTATTTCATTGCCCAAAGATCCTTTTGCCCCGTATATTTCGTCAATTGAGCTAACGTAAGCATTTGCCGGAGCATCTGAGGCAGAATATAAAAATACTCCGGCTCCTGACTGCAGGGAAGGCATAGGAAACGCCTCAAATTTTACTGCAAAAGTATTAATGCCGTAATATCCGCGCGGAAGAGTCAGAAACGAATCAGACGCTGTTGCGGCAAAAAGAGTTCCGTATCCGGTTCTTTGAGCGCCGTCGTATCTTTTTGTAAAAGTAGGATTAAAAGCATTTTCATTGTCGGCTCCGGCATAAGAAAAAAGCAAAGCGGCTCCGGCATTAAGTTTGTTTAATATTTTACCTTTCCACGAACCTTCAAAAACAAACGAATAAGCGTCGTATTCCACTGCGGAAAAAGAACTTTTGACAAGTTCTCCCGTCTGACGAGCAGCTTCTATTTTGTATTTATACTTCTGATTGCCGCCGGTAATTCTGAAATCGTAAAAAGTTTTGTTATCATAATTTATTTTAAACGCGGGATCTTGGACGTAAATGCCTTTTGAATATTCGTAGCCCGTATTGTTTTTTTCCTGATAAAGCCCTATTTCAATTAATGCGCCGGTTTTTATTGCAAGCGCCGCCCCGTAAATATTGAAATCCTTATTATTGTCTTTTGCGGCAAATAAATCTATAGAAAAGAGATTTGAAAAATCTAACGCGCCTCTTGCGCCAAGCATTCCGTTGTTGTTTGCGTCAAATATCAGCCCGTCTCCTACCGAAAACGCCTGTTTTCCGACAGTAACGCAATAAGACGTATTATAATTGATATTGTCTTTATATTTTATAAAAGCCGTTTCAAGAAAAGCCGAGAAATCATTTCTTTCATAAGGCATTGCAAAAGACGGATAGAATTTTCCCGAAAAACCGTATGAAGAAATTTTTGAAGCCATTTCTATTTTTCCGTCAAATTTTCCGATAATGTTTAAACTTAAGTATTGCAAATATGCGTCGGACGAACGCTTGTTTGCAGAAGTATAATCGGTGTTTGAATAAAACGCTCCCCTGAATTTCATATCGTAGTCAACCGACAAAGACACAATTCCCGCCAGAGAGTCTCTCAATTTTTGCAGCTCTTTTTTTCTCTCTTCTTTTTGACGCAGTTTTTCTTTTTTTACAAGTTCCTCAAGCTGTCTTGCGGCATCTTCTTCCTGCGCTTTTTTTTGCGCTTCAAGAGATTTTTGTTCTTGGCGCAATTTTTTTTCAGACTCTTTTTTTTGCTTTCTAAGCAGTTTTTCTTTAAGCTTATTCTCTTTTTCTTGAGTTTTTGCCTGCTTGGAATCAATATTATTATTAATCTCGGCCGCTTCAGCAGTTTGGATAAAAACTCCGGCTGAAAAAATGAAGAAAATGATAAATGCAATTTTGATTTTCATGAGTAAGAATTATACTATTTTTCAA
This sequence comes from Endomicrobium sp., assembly GCA_031273645.1. GTDB lineage: Bacteria > Elusimicrobiota > Endomicrobiia > Endomicrobiales > Endomicrobiaceae > JAISLV01. The sequence goes on along the minus strand of JAISRM010000250.1, from coordinate 2,364 downwards.
CGATAAATACAAAAAGACCGGCCTATTAAAACGGCCGGTCTTTTAAAGCGCAAGCTTATTAATCAATCAAGATAATATCTTATCCCGAGATTTGATATGCATTCTCCGTACGTTGCAAACCTGCTGTAATCGTTTCCAAAATACGCCGCGACCCCGAATTCAGCCGAAAAAGACAAATTTAAAGCTATAAAATATTCGACTCCGCAGCCGACGTATGGTCCTATTAAAACCGACGAACCGCCCGCATCGGGAGCTTCGTAGCCGATATTAAGACCTCCGGCGCCATAAACATTAAAGCTCGGATATTTTTTTAACACGTATATCGCTTTTCCTCCGACTATAAAAAAATCAGTTCCGTCGCCGGTCGCAAAACCGAAAGTTCCTTCTATTGATAAAACGCCGTCTAAAGCAAACCTTGCGGCCGCGCTGTTTACGGCTAAAGCGCCGCCTGAGGCGTTAATTGAATAACCTACGGCCGTTTCGCCTCCGTTGTCGCCGGGTTTAAAATATTTTGAAGCAGATCCTGCCGCTCCAAAAACGGCTGCGGGAAACAATGCCGAGCATAGAAATAAAACTAATATTCTTCTCATAATGCGCGCCTCCGTAAATTAAAAGTTTTTTAAATTTTCTTCGGCCTTAGCGGCTTCGTTTGTAGCGGGAAATTTTATCAAAACGTCGTTATAAATACGTTTTGCGTCTTCGGGCAATCCTGAAAGAATATAAAACCGGGCAAGATTCATATATACGTCTTTTATAAGGTAATTCCCGTCGTATTTATTTATAAACTCGTTTGAATATAATATCGCTTTCTCGTAATCTTTTTTCAGATCGTAGAGATATATTATTCTCACAAGAGCAAGCGGGCGCATATTTTCGGGTTTTGCTTTTTCATAAGCAGTCTGTAAATAGGGAAGAGCCTCGTCGTATTTGCTTTCTTCAATAAAATAATCTCCCGCAACAAGTCTTGCCTGATAAGCCGACGGCGTTTTAGGAAAAAGAGAAATAGTGTCGTTTAGATAACTTAAAGCCTGATTTCTGTCTCCGGAGGCAAAAAACATATAAGCCGCCGACAGCCTGTCTGAAGCGCTGGATTCTATCGTCTGAAAACGCATATATATAAATATTGAAAAAAACAAAAGCCCTATAACAAAACCTATAATGGTAAGAAATCTTGTTTTATTTTCCCGTATCTGTTTTGCCACAAAATTTCCAAATTTTTCAGCCTTTGATTCTTTTGGCGAATATGAAGCGCTTCTCATTTTAAAACTCCTTTGTATCCCGATTTATTCAATATTTCTCTTGCATTTTGAAGCATTGTTTCATAATAATGAGCAGGAAGACCGGACTCTGAAAGAGTCTGCAGTATAATCTCGCGCGTAAAAAGATTTTCCGGAACGTGCGTATCGGTGTTTAACACCATTTTTGCTCCGGCGTTTAAGGCCGCAGCCGCAACTTCTGCATTTGTGGCTTTATGACCTTTTCTCGTCGTGATCTCTATTTTCACGTCATTTTTTGCGGCAATCGACGCTTCTTCTGCCGACAAATGTCCCGGATGAGCAAGAATATCTATCCCTGCTTCAAGCGCGTAAAGATTAGTTTGCGGAGGAACAGTTTCTGCCGTAGTTTCGCCGTGAACAACTATTATTTTGGCTCCAAGCTTTCTGCATTCCGCCGCGGCTTCTTTTATAAGTTTTGGAGGAACGTAAGTAAGCTCTACGCCGGGAATTACCTGTATCTCATAATGGCGCGTTAAAATTTCGGATACTTTTATAATTCTTGGTATGTTAAAATCGATATTTGAATAATCTCCGTGGTCGGTAATAGCGATCGCTTTATATCCCTTGTATTTGGCTCTGTAAACGAGCTCTGAGGGAAGCAGCGCTCCGTCTGAAAAAAGAGTATGGGTATGCAAATCTATCATATAACCGCCTCTGTATAAATCTTTAAGATTATACAAATAAAGCTTTCTTTGAGTCAATTTTATCAAAAACAAATAAAAAAACGACCTTTTTCAAGGTCGCTGATATTATTGCGGGGGCAGGATTTGAACCTGCGGCCTTCAGGTTATGAGCCTGACGAGCTACCGGGCTGCTCCACCCCGCGATTTAATTTTGTTTGAGAATTATACAAATAATATTTTTTTTTGTCAAATTGATTGACAATTGATGTCAATCCAAAATTAAAATCGGACTGATAATGGGAAGAATCCAAAGTTAAAATCGGACTGTGTAAAATACTTTAATCTGCAATAAAAGGGAGGATTAAAGTATGAGGCAAATACACAAGAAATTCAGCAGTGAGCAGGTAAAAGAAATACTATGCAAGTATGAAACAGGTATTTTAAAAAGGCAAGCGGTAGAGGTT